>JBGTMM010000249.1:0-3416 GCA_041743635.1 Bythopirellula sp. | reverse complement strand
ACAACGGCATGAGCGGCCGGTCGGTGGAGGAGCAGGAGAAGATCGCCAGCACGATGGCGAATTTGGGCATGACGATGGGCGTGTTCGTTGCCCATGAAGTTTCGTGGAAAGAACCGGGACTCGCCAGCGGCAGCGTCGAAGGTCGCGATAAGTTTTTGGACGGTATTCGCAACTCCATCGAAATTGCCAAACGGGTCAACGCCAAGTGGATGACCGTGGTGCCGGGGCGGGTCTATGAGGGGTTGCAGATGGATTATCAAACGGCAAACGTCGTGGAAAGTTTGCGCCGAGCGGCCGAGATTTTAGAGCCGCACGATTTGGTGATGGTCTTGGAACCCTTGAATTGGTGGGCCAACCATGCGGGGCAGTTTCTGCAGTACACGCCGCAGGCGTATCAAATTTGCAAAGCGGTCAACAGCCCCGCATGCAAAATTCTGTTCGACATCTATCACCAACAGATTTCCGAAGGGAACCTGATACCGAATATCGACCGGGCATGGAATGAGATTGCTTACATTCAGATCGGCGACAATCCAGGCCGCAATGAACCGGGCACGGGCGAAATCAATTACCGCAACGTGTTCAAGCACATTTACGGCAAAGGATTTCAAGGCGTGCTCGGCATGGAGCACGGCAACTCGCAGCAAGGCGCTGAAGGGGACCAGGCGGTCATTGACGCCTACATCGCAGCGGACAATTTTTAACGACGCGCCGCGGCTTGCCGCGCCCTCACGCAATCCCCGCAAGCTTGGCGGTCGTGACATAATCTCGAATCGCAGTGGTGGCCCCCAAACCCGTTACACAGTACGCCCCGCAGGCCGCCGCCAGTTTCCCGGCATCCGCGATAGTGAGTCCTTTCAAGATACCAGCCAGCAATCCGCCATAAAAACAATCCCCGGCACCGGTGGTATCTACAACCGCTCCTGGCGCTGGCACTGCCGGAATCGCCAGAAATTCACCGGCGCGGGGGCTTAGCAGCGCGCCCTCGGTGCCGAGTTTTACGCCGAGCAGTCCTTGTGCCCCAGCCGAGCGGTAGACACCCATGATTTTTTGCGGGTCGGATTCGCCGGTTTGATGCGCAGCTTCGTTTAAGCTGGGGATGTAATAGTCCAGATGCGGCAGGCAAGCGGCAAGGGGTTCGAGCGAGCCGCCATCACCGGCCGAGTCGAGGGCCGTTTGGCAGCCGGTGGCACGAATCGCCGCGAGCACTTCAGGCAAATCTTGCTGCAAATTGGGGAGCAGCGAGTAGTAGCCCAAGAGCATCATGCGACCGCGAGCGAAAAAATCGAGCTTCGACAAAAAGGCTGCTTTGTCGAGCAGCTTGGGCGCGCCGACGGCATGCAGAAAGCTGCGCTCCCCGCTGGGATCAATCAAGACGGCGGTTGTGCTGGTGGATGCGCTGGAATGCGTCATCAAATGCGTAGTGTCGATCCGTTCGGCTGCGTAACGCGCGCGGATCACGTTAGCCCATTCATCGTCGCCGACGTAAGTGAACGCCGCGGTGCGCATGCCGAGCCGCGCGAGGGTCGTGCCTGAGTTGGAGACAATGCCGCCGGTGGTGATCACGAGGGGTTCGGTGCGGACCAACTGCCCGCCACCGATTGGCAAATCAAGCGGCACGGGCCGCACGAGGACGTCAACCACCGAGGAGCCGCAAACGATGCAATCGAGAGTTTTGTCCATGGTGTTCCTTGCTCGAGAGAGCTACAGAGTCCGGCTGAGTTGTCATTCCGACAGGAGCTCCGCGACTGGAGGAATCTGGGTTCGATCTGGGTATGGTCCGAAGACGTGAAGTTATTGCAGGCTAGATTCCTCTGGTCGCGGAGCTCCCCTCGGAATGACATTACCGTTACCGCTGCCGCGAGTTTTGTTCCGCGAGCCCATACCGCCGGATTTTGCGGTCGAGGGTCGAACGCTCGACTCCCAGGATCGTGGCCGTGCGGCTTTTGTTCCAGCCGGTGGCGTTGAGCGTCTGCTGGATGTGAATCCGTTCGATGTCGGCCAGCGACATTGGCTCGTATTCGCGCAGCAGCGCGGCCGGGTCGATGCCTACTTCCGTGTCGCCTGCCGTTTTGAGCGTCGAGAGGGCGAAGTCGGTGTGATCAACGTAGTCCCCCCTGGCAAGCACGACGGCCCGTTCAATCACGTTTTTCATCTCGCGAACATTGCCCGGCCAACGGTAGCGCAGCAATTCTTCCATGGCCCTGGGCGTGTAACCCTTGAGCTTGCGGCCGGTTTCTTCGCTGAATTTGCGGAGGAAAAATTCCGCGAGTTCGGGGATGTCTTCTGGCCGTTTGCGCAAGCCCGGCACGACAATTTCCAGCACGTGCAGCCGGAAATAAAGATCGCGGCGGAAGTGGCCTTCGGCGACGTCTTTTTCCAGATCGCGATTGGTGGCGGCGATCACGCGCACGTCGACTTTAATTTGCTGGCTGCCACCGACCCGCTCGAAGGGATGGCCTTCCAACACGCGCAAAAATTTGGCTTGGATCGACGGGCTCATCTCGCCGATTTCATCGAGCATGAGCGTCCCTTTGTCGGCCTGCTCAAACTTGCCGATCTTGCGCTCGGTGGCCCCGGTGAACGAACCTTTTTCATGGCCAAAGAGCTCGCTTTCCAGCAGGGTCTCGGTCAAGGCCGCGCAGTTGAGGCAGATGAAGGCCGCCTTCGCGCGGGGGCTGGAATAATGGACGGCACGGGCGACGAGTTCCTTGCCGACGCCGCTTTCGCCGCGAATCAGCACGGTGGCACGGCTGGGTGCTGCGCGGGCGATTTGCAGGGTCACTTGGTGCATCACGTCGCTGGCGCCAATGATTTCGCTCTGGACGCCTAACTGTTCGCGCAGTTGCGTGTTTTCAGAGCGCGCGAGGTTGAGATTCTCAGCCAGCTCCTGACGTTTGTTGACATTCTCCAGTGCGACGCCCACCGTATCGGCCACCGCGAGCGTGAACTCCAGATCCTCGGGATCGGTGTTGCGGTCGGTATCGGTCGTATAGAGATGGATCAATCCAAAAATGCTGCCCGCCAAGCGGATCGGGGCGCAGATGACGCTGGTGGCGAGAATTTCGCCGCGGCTGTCGCGATTGCCCAGGTTGCTGTCGTCCATCACATTGCGCGCCATCACGGCTTGACCGTCGCGGAGCACCGTCGAGGTCAGAAACGGCGAAACACGATGATAGGAATGGGTGCTATCGCTGCGCGAGGAGACGACATCCAGCTCGTCGGCTTGCCGCTTGCCGGAAGCATCATGCGAACGCAACAAAATTGCGCCGGCGTCGACATTGGTCCCTTCAAACAATCCGGTGAGTGCGACATTCGCCAGCGTAACGACGTCGGTCGCCTTGGCTAGTTCAAACGCCAGTCGGCACAACTTTGCCGCGGCGCGACCCACCTTGGGAAACATTTCGTCGCTCTCG
>JBGTMM010000248.1:0-5935 GCA_041743635.1 Bythopirellula sp. | reverse complement strand
TGTGGATGACCAGGTGCGGGAAATGTACCGTCAGGGCTATGACGATCTCAATCAGCCGGCGAAGGCTGAATTGTTGAATATTCTTTCACATCCAATGAAATTGAACGAACAAACCGGTCCATTGATGGTGATGTTTGGGCGGCTAATATCTTCATTGGTGCGATGCTATTCGGGCGAATCGAAGCGATTAGAAATCCCATTACCAACTTCTCCTAGCCTCTAAATCAAATGCTTGCCAGGGCGAGCTTTTTTTATGCGCGGATGGGGCGTTTAACGGTTCGCACCGCCCACTGAAGTGGGCTCGCCAGCGCGTAAAAACGGGCACCGATTTGGTGCCCGTTCGTTTAAGAAGCTGCCGTGCGATGCGTTGCATCGCGGCTCAATTCTTACTCTTTCGAGAGTTTGTCCAAGAGTTCTTGCGCTTGTTTGCGGAAGATGAACAAGCCTTGCTTTTGAGCGAGAACTTGCTCGAGCGCTTGTTGGGCCTTTTCTTTCTGGCCCTGGTCGGCCATGATCTTGGCGATCAAGTACGCCGAGTCGGTTTGCAATTGGCCTTTCGCGCCGATTTGCAACGGCTCTTGGGCTTCGTTCATGCGGCCCAGCTTGTACAGCACGTAGGCCTTGGTGATGTTGGCCTGCGAGTTGTTCTGGAAGAGCTTCGTGTTGTTGTCGGCATATCGTAAGGCCCGTTCTTGGTCGGCTTTGTCGTCACTTTCGATCAAGAGCAGGGCTAGCAGATCGGTGGCCCGGGCGTTGCCTGGCTCGAGGCTTAGCACCTTCATGAAGGCCTCTTCGGCACGGTCGTTCTGACCCTTCATGAAGGCCACGACTCCATCCAAAAGCACGGCCATCGGCGCGTCGGGAGTCAATTTGCGGAGCTCGCCGGAAACTTCCTGGGCCTTGTCCAGTTCCCCTTGTTGCATGAGCCATTCGGCATAGGAACGGACCGTGTTGGGGTCTTTGCCGTCTTCGGCGTAAGCCCGTTCAAACGACTTGCGAGCGTTTTCCATGTCGTCGGTTTGCGTGAACAACTGACCCAACGACGCATAGGGGTGCGGCATTTCGGGGTTGAGCTCGCGGGCCTTCGTGAATTCGTTGAACGCTTCCTTGGCCTTATCGAGACGGAACTGCGTCACGCCGAGGCGAGCATGCGACATGGCGTTGTCGGGATCGGTGGCCACCCACTGCTTGAGCAATTCGAGAGCCTTGTCCCACTTGCCGCGACGCTCTTGGACGGCTGCCTTGCCGGCGAGCACGCGAATTTCCATGTCGCGCTTGCGCTTCGGGTTGCCCTCGAAGGCTTTGACGATCGGCTCGGCTTTTTCAAAGAGGGCTTCGGCCTCGGCGGTGCGGTTGCCGGCGAAGGCTTGATCGGCGAGCAACAGGTAAGCCTCGGGATCGGTAGGCTCCTCAGCGACTTGGAGTTCCAGCAGATTGTATGCGCCCTGCGTGTTCTGCGCCATCACTTGCAACTTGGCGAGCATGACATACACGGGCGGCAGTTTGGGATACTTTTCCTTGGCTTGCTTGAGAAAGTCCAACGTTCCCTGGGCATCTTGATTGCCAAAGCGTTGAATCGCTTTCTCAATCTCGGGATATTCTTGATTGGAGAGCGAGACAGCCGAGCCGATGAGGGCTTCGATTGTTCGCTTCATGTCGATCTTCCCATCACCGGCCATCGTATTCTCGGGTGGCGCGGTGACGGGGTCGACTGGTGGTGCCGTTGCCGGCGGAGGAGTTTGAGCGTGAATGTTCGCCATTTGGGAAACGAGCGCCATGCAGCAAAGTGCCCAGGAGCAAATTGAAGAATAGTAGCCAAGTGAAGAAAAGAGTTGCTTACGGAAATTCATGGGATTTGTTTGCCTCAAAGTGTGTGCCCCGCGCTGTGTTCCCTATTTGGAAGTGCGGCAGGGCGACGGATCAGAAACTGTGGGCGGGAGAAAGCCTCCCAGCAGCCACTTGGTTTATTTTAGACATTTCAAGTTGGCTAGCCAGCCACCAGGGGATTTCCGGTGAACAGCGTGGTTATTGGTTGGAAAGCCATAGGGATTACGTGGATTGGCGGGTAGTTGTTCGGTTGCCGCTAGAAGACCACCCGCTTGCGCCGGCGGCTATGCGGGGAACTACCGCTAGGTCGACACTCCCTAGTTTGGGGCCTATAGTGGAGCATTCAGGCTCATTTCTCGCTTTCCCAGCACCGCCCGTAAGGAATTAAGTTTGCTCATCGGTCCGGTCTTCACTCGCGAAATCACCACCTCGCCCCGCGGTTGGCGTCAGTATGCGATGCGAGCGATTTACGTGGGCGCGCTCTTCGGATTGGTCATCACGGCTTGGCTGATTCTGTTGGGCTCGCAAAATATTCGCAGCTTGGGGGACTTGGCCCGCTTCGGGTCGGCGGTATTCGCGTTGTTGGCACCCTTGCAGTTGGCGATGGCGGTGGCGTTTGCGGCCCTTTTAACCACGGCGGCGGTCGCCCAGGAAAAGGACCGCAAAACGCTCGACCTGTTGCTTCTCACGCGGATGACCAACAGCGAGTTGGTGTTGGGAAAGTTGCTGGCCAGCAGTTTGAGCGTATTCGTGTTGATCGCAGCCGCCGTGCCGTTGTTGATGCTGCTTGCGCTGTTGGGGGGCGTGTCGTACGGACAGATTGCGCGCGTGATCGGGGTGACACTCGCCTCGGCGGCGCTCGCCGGGAGCTTGGGCTCGACCCTCGCGTTGTGGCGCGAGAAAACCTTTCAATCGCTCGCTCTAACTGCGCTCCTCTTGGTCCTGTGGCTGGTCGTGGGGGAGGGAATTGCCAGCGGACAAATGGGCAAGTCTTGGTGGGGCATCTCCACGGAACACTGGGCGATCGCGCTGTCACCGCTGCGGGCAATTCTGGCGGCGATTCAACCATTGCCAAAAGTGATTCCGCAATTGGCGTGGTGTGCTGGGGCGGTCAATTTGTTTGTGATGCTCGCCTTTGCAGTGGCAGCAGGGTTAAATTTGTGGGCGATTGCGCGGGTGCGAGTGTGGAACCCCTCGCAAGAAGCCCAGCCGCGACTCAACGACGAACAAGGCGAAAAGCTCTCTGCCGCGACGGCCACTACGATCACTCCGAAGTCTTCCAAAGAGGTGTGGGACAATCCCATTCTCTGGCGGGAAATCTGCACCTGGGCTTACGGCAAGAAAATCGTCATCGTGCGGCTGGCGTATCTGGTGATCTTTGCGATCTGCACAGCCGCACTGGTGGGACAACTCAACGCGCATGAAGGCCGGCAGAATGCGATGTTGCCGGAACTTGCCCAGCCGCTCTTGCCGTTGATGGTGTTGGGGGTGATTCTGGTGAACGCGCTGGCCGTGACGTCGCTCACCAATGAACGCGACCTGCGGGCGCTCGACTTGTTGCTAGTGACCGACTTGAGCCCGAAGGAAATTATTTTCGGCAAGCTTGGTGGCGTATTTTACAACTCGAAGGAGATGATCCTGCTCCCAATCGCCTTGAGCGGTCTGTTGTGGTGGACGAACCATCTCACGACTGAAAATCTGGTGTTCCTGGTGTTGGCGTATCTGGTGATGAACGCGTTCGCTGCGATGTTGGGGATTCATTGCGGCATGACTTACGGCGTGTCGCAAACGGCCGTGGGGGTGAGTCTGAGCACGGTGCTGTTTCTGCTGTTGGGCATCGGCGTGTGCATGAGGATGATGATGGCGTTTCAAAATTCGTTCACCCACCAGTTGCAGGCGTTCATCGCGTTTATGGTCTGCGGCGGTGCAGGGATGTTTTATGCCCTGGGAATTCGGAATCCCTCGCGGGCGCTGGCGCTGGCCTCGGGAATCACGCCATTTGCCACTTACATTGTGATCACGAATTTCTTCCAACAGAGCTTCGGCGGGGCGTTTTTGGTGATGTTGGTCACGTACGCCTTCGCCACGGCGGCAATGCTCGTGCCGGCAGTCTATGAGTTCGACGTTGCGACCGGCCGCACCACGAGTCAGGATTAGTGCTTAGTGTATTAGGTTAAATTCAAAAAGAAATTTAACCACGACGACACAACGGTCACAACGAAGAGGAATTCTTAAACAAGAATTTTCTGGTTTTTCTACTCGTTTTACCTAGGTAATTTGACGGTTTTAATGAGGGCACGACACAGGGCTCAACTTGACAAGTCAACTATCCCAGCCGATTCGTCGTGCTCGTCGTGCCGTCGTGGTTATTCAAATGAGAATAGTATCGAAAAGTGATAACCATCAACCGACTGAATGAGACAGACTGTGCTTCTCTTGCAAAACTTTGCTCCTGCTTTTATTGCAATGGCGCTGCTCGCCGTGTCCTCCGCGTTTTTCTCTTGCAGCGAGGCCGCGCTATTCTCTTTGCAGCCGGAAGATCGCCGGGCTTTGAAAGCCGGCTCGCGGACCCAACGGATGGCGATCCGGCTGTTGGAACAACCTGAACAATTATTGATGGCAATTCTGTTTTGGAATTTGATCATCAACATCTCGTTTTTCACGATTTCTTCGCTGGTGAGCATTAAGCTGCAAAACGAGGATCGCCAAACCGAGGCGGGAATCGTCGCGGTGGTGTCGATGTTCAGCATCATTTTGTTTAGTGAAATGACGCCCATGACGGTGGGAGTGCTCGCTCCGCGATTCATGTCGAGCGTGGTCAGTGTTCCTTTAACGGTGGCGATCCGCGTGTTCAAGCCAATCTCGCCGATCTTCTCGGCGGTGAATCGGATGTTGCGCCGGGTGTTCTTTCCCCGTTTCCAAAAGGAGCCATACCTCGAGCTTGCTGATCTGGAGCAGGCGATCACGATTTCGACTCCCAACGAGGAGCTGGCCGCGCAAGAGCGCACGGCCCTGCAAAATATCGTGCAACTTTCGGAGCTGACGGCCGAGGAATTGATGAGGCCGCGGACGTTGTACCGCTGCTTTAGCCCGCCGGTCGATTTGGAGGACTTGGAGGGTGAATTACCGCGGAGTGGTTATCTGTTAGTCACCGAAGCGGAGAGCGAAGAAATAGTGGGGGCCATTCCGCTAAAGCTGCTCTCGACAATTCCGCGGCATCACTTGGAGCATTTTGCCACGCCGGTGGTGTATGTCCCTTGGAGTGCAAGCGTGGCCACGGCGTTCGATCGCTTGAATACCGAAGATTGCGAAGTGGCGGCGATCATCAATGAATTCGGCGAAACCATCGGTATCGTGACGCTTGAAGATTTGCTGCAAACGGTGTTCGAAGATGAATCGAGCCGCAGCGCGCGACTGTTGGCCACGGCTTCGATTCGGCAAGTCGGCGAGAATCTGTGGCACGTGACGGGCATGACAAGCGTGCGGCGACTCAGCCGCACTTTCGACATAGAATTGCCGAAAAGTAAGAGCAACACCGTCGCCGGCATCGCACAGGAAGTGTTGCAACGTATGCCCGAGGTGGGCGACGTGGTGGACTGGCCACCTTTTCGCTTTCGCGTGCTTGAATCGACGGATCCTCACCGGATGACACTCGCCATGGAGCGCGTGACAGCGGAAGAGGGGGCTGGATCATGATACTCGCGGTGGTGCTGTTGTTGGCCGGATTGATGCTCAGCGCATTTTTCAGCGGTACGGAAACAGGCTTTTTCCGCATGACGCGCGTGCGGTTGGCTGTGGAGGCGCTCAATGGCAATCGCGTTTCCAAGGCCCTATTGTGGCTGGGGAGTCAGCCGTCGATTTTCGTCGCGACGGCGCTGGTGGGCACCAATCTATCTCACTACGTCGTCTCGCTGAGCGTGGTGCTCGCATCACAAGTGATCGCGCCGCATGGTGGTTCAGCCGTGGAGATCATCGAAACAATTGTCATCGCGCCGGTGCTATTTCTTCTGAGCGATTTGCTGCCGAAGAGTTTGTTTTACGACGCGCCGAATCGATTGTTGAAACGTTGCGCGATTCCTTTTTTGATATGTGCCGTTTTATTCGTGCC
>JBGTMM010000247.1:0-2734 GCA_041743635.1 Bythopirellula sp. | reverse complement strand
GAGACGCACTTCCTGGCGGGCATCGAAATTGTAATCGCTGGCGGTCGCCTCGACGTATGGTGCGGTTTTGCCTGACGCCTGGTCCAGCAGGTTGTCGGCGGCGATCAAATGGTTGAAGACCGCGTTGCGAAGGTGCGGCAGATAGCATCCGCCAAACGCTCCATGCCAGTAGCCGCAGTTGCATTGGCCGCGGTATAGCTCGCGGCGGGCAAGCTGGAGCAAGTCTCCCTGCAGGCCTTGTTCCTCCGCTTGTTGAAAGCGCCGGCTGACCATCATCATGCGGGCGTACATCTCGTTGGTTTCGGGATACTTCACCTTGAAGTTCCGCCAATACCCGCCGCGAACAAACGGCGCGACGCGCTGCCACTGGCCTTGCGCCTCGTAGTCGTGGTGAACGTCCTCAAAATCGTTGATCTTCGCCGCGGGGAGCGCCCACTCGGTCATTTCGCGGTAGCTGCCCTCGGGAATGTAGAGTTTGCCCAGGGGCGGCACGTTTTGAATCACTTCGCTCGGGGTGGTTAATTTCAGCCAATCGCTGTTCGCACATAATGCATCGAAAAACTGCGTGAGCCAACCGTTGTCGTAAACATGCTCTTTCGTGCCGGGCCAAGTGCCAAACTTTTCGCCGTCGTCGCCGAAAACCACAACCGCGCCGGGATGCTCGTCGGCCACGGAACGCAAGTATTTGATTGATTCATTGGCAGCTTGGAACGGGATCAGATAGCGGAGTTGCTCGCTGCCGGGAAACACTTTAAGCACGTGCGTGTCGTCTTCGGTCACGTAGTAGCCGTGAAGCTGATCGGTGGTGAGGCCGGCGTTTTTGAAGTGAAAATCGTCGAGTACCGTGAACTCGATCCCCGCCTTCACCAAGTCGCTGGTCATCGACTGTTCCCACACGCGTTCTGGCACCCACATGCCCCGCACGCTGGCACCCAGGCGCTGCTCGAGCCATTTGGTGTAGCTTGAAATCTGACCCACGCGATCCCGCGAGGGGATCATCGCCAGGATCGGCTCGAAGTACGCCCCACCAATGATTTCAATGCGGCCCCTGGCGACCAAATCGGCCAGGCGATCGACATATTCGGGATGCCGATCATCGAGCCATTCCATCAGCGACCCGCTGGTGTGCAGCGCGATCCGCAGCTTGTTGTCATACTTCTCGAACACGTCGAGAAACGGCAAATAGCTGTCTTGATAAGCTTGCTCAAACACGCCATCGAAATTGCCAATTGGCTGATGGTTGTGGAGCACAAGGACGAGTCGTAGGGGTTGATTCATCGTGAGTGTAACAATGGTAGAATGTGTTATTTCAGTTACCACGCCCAGGGATTGCAATCCCTGGGCTTTAACTGTTTTAGTGCTGCTATCAGTCGTGCGCTCTCTCTAAGATCGCCGGTTGCCGCGGAATATGCTAGTCGCCATGCACCTAACTTTACGTATTGTTCCGCGAATCGCATGCCAGCCGCTGGCGTAAACACTACAGGACAAAGAGCTCCCGAAGTCCGCCCAGTTTACTGAATCGGCAAATTTTCGCCGTATTTTGACGTTTTCAGTTGGATTGCCGCTCGTTCCGGTGATACCGAATTAATGTGCATCCCCGTGCCCCACTCAAACCCGGCGAGCGAGGTACTGCGTGGAATCAATTCCCAGTGCCAATGAAACGCCGCCGTCCGCTGGTCACCTCTCGGTGCCGTGTGCAGCAGCAAATTGTAAGCACATGGGACGAGCACGGCAGACAGCCGCCGCACCAATTCGCCCAAAATTTCCGCGAGGGCCGCCAACTGTTGGGTACCAATTTGGGTGAAGTCGCTGGCATGGGCTTTCGGCACGATCCATGTCTCATACGGTTGCCGACCGGCATAGGCACAGAATGCAGCAAAGTGGGCGTTCTCGATCACCAGCCGGGCCTGTTGCTGAATCTCGTCGGCCAGCAGCCGGCACATCAGACATCCGCCAGTGCGGTTGTGAAACTCGGCGGCTGTGCGAAGTTCGCAATCGGGGACCTCGGGCACAAAGGGCAAGGCGATCAACTGGCTGTGAATGTGCTCGAGCGACGCCCCCGCGTCTTGGCCGACATTCTTGAACACGAGCGCCGATTTCATGTGGTGCCTGGAGTAGGCATGTTCAATTCGGTCGCGGAACACCGTGAGCACCGTGGTCAGTTCCTCGGTTGAGAGTTCCGACCAATCGTAAATGTGCCGCGGCGATTCGATGATCACTTCATGCACGCCACAAGCCGAGGCGAGCGGGGGACATAAGTCCCCTGCATCTTCGAGCGCATCATTTGCAGGGGACTTATGTCCCCCGCTCGCCAGCGCCACCGCAGGATATTTATTGGGCACCACGCGAACCTGCCATGCGCCTTGCGAATCGGGCACGACAGCCAACTCATGCGGCGTTGCCGATTCATGGCCCCGGCAGAATGGGCAGTCGGTCGACGAGTGATGCGAGAGAGTGGCTTTTCCCACAAAGTCATTGGGCCGAGCCGCACGCCCCTCGGCAATCAACACCCGCCGACCCGTCGTGGGGTCGGTTCGCATTTCGAAGACTAACGCGCTGTCGAGCTTCATACGTTTGGCAACGCAATGGGTCGTCGACCGTTCACTACTGGGCCGAATTCATTTCGAGATTCACTCGATTCTTTCGAAATTCGTCGGCCACTCGTCGGGCGTTCTCAGCCAGGCGATGAATGTCGTGTCCCGCTTGTTCGTCGAGTTGTTGGCGGATAGAGCGT
>JBGTMM010000246.1:0-7260 GCA_041743635.1 Bythopirellula sp. | reverse complement strand
CTGCCTGTCGGCCCAGGCGAGATAAGCCCATTCGGGAACGGCGGTGCCATCGTACTCGTCGTTCTCGGCAAGGATTTTCATGGAATTCAAATCGGGGTCCGTGGAATAGCTGGCGAGCGTGAACTCATCCCAGGCCGCCTTTTCGGTAGACGAGCTGGCGCTGCCCCACATCGACCCGATGTAGGCCAGCGCAATGAGGCCCACGATCACCAGCGCGATTTGCGAGGCATACGGTTTTGCGCGCTCCAGCAGGTCCTGGACTTGGACGGCGAGTTGGTTGGTTTCAAGGTCGTGGCGGCGTTCGGATTTCATGGCGATGGTGGTCTGACTCGGGGACAGGTGGAGCGCGGGCGGTTCCCGCAGGCATTAATCGAAGTGTAGAAATTGCCGCCGGTGAGCGTCAAGGCGGCTCATGTCGGTCGGTGAGTTCCGCGGGCAGCGTCAAGTCCTTTTCTTGCGGGGAGATGCGGGCTACGATCCAAGGTTCCCCGCTTCAGATTTTTGTGAAATAAGTTGGTTGCCATGTCTGACAAGCTCAATCCGCCGCAACGCGAAGCGGTTCACACGCTGAGTGGGCCGCTCTTGGTGCTGGCCGGTGCGGGGACGGGAAAAACGCGGGTGGTGACTTATCGCATCGCAGAGCTGATTCGCGCCGGAACCAAGCCCGATCGGATTTTGGCCGTCACATTTACCCGTAAGGCGGCGGGGGAAATGCAGCAGCGCGCCAGCCAACTGTTGGTCCCCAAGAAAAAACAACAGACGCGGCCGTTGATTTCAACTTTTCATTCGCTCTGCGTGAGAGTCTTGCGGCGGCACATCGAGAGGCTGGGTTATCCACGGCAGTTCACGATTTGTGACCGGGGTGATCAGGAGGCCGAGGCCCGCGCGGCGCTGCGGGAGATTCGTTGTCCCGATGAATCCTTGCGGCCGGGAGATCTGCTGGCGATCGTCGGGCAGTGGAAAACCAAATGCTACGAACCGAGCCGTGCGGCCTCGGTCGCCGACAGTGACAAGGAGCACCTCGCAGCGGCGGCTTATCGCCGGTATCAGGAGCATCTGCGCGCGAAGGGGATGGTCGACTTCGATGATTTGCTGTTGCTAACGCAACAATTGTTCGCCAAGTTTCCCGTGGTCCGGCGCGCGGAGGCAGGCCTGTTCGATCACGTATTGATCGACGAGTATCAAGACACCAATCAGAGCCAGTATCAGATTGTCAAAGGCTTGGCGATGGGGCACCGCAACTTGTGCGTGGTGGGAGACGACGATCAGTCGATCTACGGCTGGCGCGGGGCCGACGTGCAACACATTTTGCGGTTCCAAACGGATTGGCCCGAGGCGAAGGTGGTGCGGCTGGAGGACAATTACCGTTCGACCGCGGCGATTCTGAGTTACGCCAACACGCTGATCGCTTTTAATCGGTTGCGGCACGAGAAAATTTTGCGGGCCGCGCGACCCAATGGCCTACGGCCACGGATCATGCAACTGCAAGATGAAACCGAGGAGGCGGAACAAGTGGTGGCCGACATCGGGCGGATGCTGGGCGAGCCGGGTGTGCGTGCGCAGGACTTTGCGATTCTGTGCCGGACGAACGAACAACCGCGCTCCTTTGAAACGGAACTTCGACGGGCGAAGTTGCCGTATGTGCTGCTGGGAGGCATGAGCTTTTTCGACCGCAAGGAAATCCGCGATTTGCTGGCGTATTTGAAAGTGATCGAAAACCCCGGGGATGAGCCGTCGTTGTTGCGGATTATCAACACGCCCGCGCGAAACATTGGAGCATCGACGGTGAAGCAATTGGTCGCCGCCGCGACGGCCCAAGGAAAGACGGTGTGGGAAGTCATCCCCACAATTGATAATGCGGGGGTTCTCAACGCGCCTGCCGTTGAAGCAGTGCAGAAATTTCGGCAATTGATTCTGTCGCTCCAAAAGGCCAAGGAAAAACTTTCGCTCGCAGAGTTGGCAAGCGAAGTGATTGCCGAGACCGGTTATCGTCGGGAAATTGATCGGCAATATCCCGATCCCAATGACCGCGAAGCACGGTCCGCTTCGCTGGAGGAGATCGTTAACGCGGCAGGTGCTTACGAAGCTCACACGAAGCAAGCGAGCTTGGAGGAATTCTTGGACGACATTGCCTTGGGAGGGCGCGACAGCACCGACGACAAGGAAAACCAACTGCAGAACAATGCCATCGCACTGATGACGCTGCATTCTGCCAAGGGGTTGGAATTTCCTTACGTGTACATGGTCGGCATGGAAGAAGGAATTTTGCCGCACAAGCGATCGGTCGAGATCGAGGGAGCGGCCATCGATGAGGAACGCCGATTGTGTTACGTTGGAGTGACCCGCGCACAGGAGCAACTCACGTTGTCGTTTGCGCTCACGCGCCGCAAGTGGGGCAAGCCGCGCCCGACCGTGCCGAGCCGATTTTTGTATGAGATGACGGGGCAAGCGGAGAGTGGAAAAAAGGGGGAGGGGGGAAGGCGGAAGGGGGAAGGAATCGCTCGACGATAGCCGTGCTGCAACGCAGCACACGGCATTTGGCCTGCTCCCTGTCCCGCGACAATTGCGCGCACTACAATATCGTTTTCGGTTCTGCACGCGTAAGCGGAGGTCGCGCATCCGATGCCATTTTATCAAAGCGTGACATTGCGGAACCTGCAACCGGAAATGATGGATCAGCCGGGCCTCGATGCCGAGCGGCATAGGCAGGCACTACACGGGTTGGGGCGGATCAACTATTGGAGCCGCAGCGCGGACATCCTGTGGGGGCCGCTCCGAAATTTGCATCGCGAATTGGGTCGGCCGATTCGAGTTCTTGATCTGGCTTGCGGTGGCGGAGATGTGCTCAGGCGGTTGGCAAAAAAAGCGCGGCGCGAGGGTCTGCCGATGGAATTCACAGGGTGCGACATCAGCCGCGTGGCGGTTGAGTATGCCCGAGAGCGAAGTCACTCAGCGAACATGAATTTAAGTTTCTTTGTGACGGATGTTTTGCGGGAACCTTTGCCGACCGGCTACGATGCCATTGTCTCGTCGCTGTTCCTGCATCATCTCACTGACGAACAGGCTGCGCTGCTGCTGAGGAAAATGGCGGACCAAGCGGAGAGATTGATCCTGGTTAATGATCTGTTGCGGAGTCCGCTGGGACTGCTATTGGCTTACGTCGGCACGCGACTCTTATCTTTGTCGCCGGTGGTTCATTGCGATGGTCCCCGTTCCGTCGCAGGAGCGTTTACTCGGAAAGAAATGTCCGCCCTGGCAACACGCGCTGGACTTGAGGGGACAACCATTATAGAGCGTTGGCCACGGCGATTTTTGCTCAGTTGGAAAAAGGTCTGACTCCTGCCATGAAAAACCTCATCGAAGCAGCGCGCCGCAAGTGGGATGTGATCGTCGTTGGTGCTGGACCAGCCGGCGCGCTCGCTGCAAAACAGGTCGCTGCACGGGGAGCGGCAGTGCTGCTGGTGGACAGGGGAGCATTCCCGAGATGGAAAGTGTGCGGATGTTGTCTCAATCCCGCCGCTTTGAGTACGCTGGCCAGCGTTTCACTCGGCGATCTCCCCGCAAACTTGGGGGCCGTGCCCTTAAAGCGTTTATTGATGGCTGCGCGCGGCTGCCAAGCGGAGATTGCTTTGCCGGGAGGGGTTTCACTTTCGCGCGAAACTTTTGACACGGCGCTGATTGAAGCGGCCGTTGGTAGTGGCGTGCAATTCGTGCAGGAGACGAATGCCACGCTTGGTTTCCCGACCGACGAGTCTCGAGAAGTCGTGCTCACCCAAGCGGGACGGCAATTTTCTGTTCAAGCTCGGCTGGTGTTAGCCGCGGATGGACTGGGGGGAAAATTGCTCGCCCGACAAGATAATTTCGCGTCCGTGGCAACAAAGAATTCGCGGATTGGCGCGGGCGCTGTGTTACCCACGACACCGGAATTCATTCAACGAGGCAGCGTGTTGATGGCCTGTTCCGCGGGTGGGTACGTTGGCCTCGTGACGCTCGAAGATGGCCGACTCGATGTGGCGGCGGCGTTTGATCGTCAAGCGATTCTTGCCGCCGGCGGTCCGGGAGCCGCCGCGGCGAAGATCATCGCGGAAGTAGGTTGGCCGATGGTCGACGGACTTGCAGAGCAGCCGTGGCGGGGGACGTCGGCGCTTACCCGCAAAGCCGCGCGTTTGTCGTGCGAGCGAGTGCTGGTGCTTGGCGATGCGGCAGGGTATGTCGAACCCTTCACCGGCGAAGGAATCGCTTGGGCACTGGCATCGGGGGTGGCGGTCGCACCGCTGGCCTTGCGGGCGGCCGAAAGATGGGACGAGAGCATCGGCCAGGAATGGTCCGACAGGTACTATAATATAGTGACGAACCGACAAACTACTTGCCGACTTGTCGCGCGGGTCTTGCGACATCCCACATTGCTTCGCGCGATAATTCATGTCCTCAGCTACAAACCCACACTAGCCACGCCCGTTATTCGGCGACTGAATGCCCCTTCAAGAATTTTACAAGGGTCACCGCTATGACCATGAGCATCCTAGGAATGGGGACCGCGCTCCCCGACGCGGTCATCGACAAGGAGGATGCGCTGTCGCTGGCCCGTTCGCTCTGCAACGGCACCGAAGAGCAGGAGACTTGGTTGACGGCCATCTATGCCGGTTCAGGGATTAGCACCCGACGGTTTTGCCTCGGGGCGCAAGTCGTGCGCGACGTGATCGAGGGGACCAATCATTCGCGATCGGTCTTTCTGCCGAAAAAACTGCCGGGTTATCGCGGGCCGACGACGGCCGAGCGGATGGAGCTGTATGCCCAATTGGCCCCGCCATTGGCGATTTCGGCGGCACAGGCCGCTCTAAAAAGGGGACAGGTCCATATTCGTGACGTCACTCACGTCGTAACAGTTTCCTGCACCGGATTCGCCGCGCCGGGAGTGGATCATGCGCTGATTCAAAGTCTCGGCTTGTCGCAGGGGGCCGAGCGCACCCACATCGGGTACATGGGTTGCCATGGGGCCCTCAATGGTTTACGAGTCGCCCGCGCCGTTGTTGACGCCAATCCCCGGGCGCGGGTCCTGCTTTCTGCGGTCGAGCTTTGCTGCCTGCATTACTATTATGGTTGGGATCCGCAAAAGATCATTGCCAACGCCCTCTTCGCCGATGGCGCAGCTGCGGTGATTGTCGGCCCAGCGACAATGGCTACCGAAAACGAATGGCGTTTGTCGGCAACGGGAAGTTGTCTGTTTCCCGACTCGCAAAGCGCTATGACCTGGACGATTGGGGATTACGGTTTTGAAATGACGCTGTCGAAGCAAGTTCCCGCCGTTATTGCCGAGGGGTTGCGTCGCTGGCTGGAAAATTGGCTCGGGCCCCAGGGCTTGTCCGTGGAGGACGTGAAATCATGGGCCGTCCACCCGGGTGGGCCGCGAATTCTCGATGCGGTGGAGGATGCGCTTCAATTGGGTGTGAATGGGTTAACTACCTCGCGGGAAATTCTCGTGGAATATGGGAACATGTCGTCACCGACGACCCTGTTCATCTTGGATCGCATGCGGCAACAGGGGGCGCCTCGACCATGCGTGGCCTTGGGCTTCGGACCGGGGCTCGCACTTGAGGCGGCACTATTTGAATAATCTCTAATATTGTAGCTGATATTTTAACTCCAGAATTGCCGGTCGAGCATTCGATAGTTGATCGCTTCGCTGATGTGCTCCACGCCGATGTTTTCTGAATCATCGACGTCGGCAATCGTGCGAGCCACGCGAATGACCTTGTCGTAAGCACGGGCCGAGAGGCCGAGTTGATCGACGCTTTGCTCCAAGAGTTTTTGGCAGGTGGTGTCGAGGGGGCATTTTTCACGGAGTTGCCGGGAAGACATTTGCGCATTGGTGCGGGTGTGCGTGTCGGCGAAACGTTCCGCTTGTCGAGAGCGCGCTCGGACGACGGATTCTTTCATCGTGGCGCTGCTGGTGCCAGTCGCCTTCGAGGAAAGCTCGCCATACGGCACGGCGGGCACCTCGATGTGCAGGTCGATGCGATCAAGCAAGGGACCGCTGATCTTACTCATGTAGCGCTCAATCTGAGGAACCGTGCAATGGCACTCGCGGCGGCGGTCGTTGCGATAGCCACATGGACAAGGATTGAGCGAGGCGACCAACATAAAGCTGGCGGGGAACTCGCTGGAACTGAGCGCGCGGCTAATCGACACACGGCCATCTTCCAGCGGCTGACGCAGGACTTCGAGCGTTTGACGGTGAAACTCAGGAAGCTCGTCAAGAAATAACACGCCATTATGTGCGAGACTAATTTCGCCCGGCGTGGGAATTGATCCGCCTCCCACCAGACCCGCATTACTGATCGTATGGTGCGGCGCGCGGTAAGGTCGGCGGGCCAGGAGCGGTTTGCCACGCGGCAGTTTCCCCAGCACGCTATAGATTCTGGTCGTTTCGATGGATTCCTCGGCACTCAAACCTGGCAGGATACTCGGAACGCGCTTGGCGAGCATTGTCTTGCCGGAACCCGGTGGACCGACCATGAGCAAATTATGGGCACCAGCGGCTGCTAGGGTAATCGCTCTTTTGGCCATCTCCTGGCCGCGCACATCCGAGAAATCGACTTCGTAGCCGCCGAGTTGGTCAAAGAGCTCTTCCAGTTGCGAGGGAGTCGGTTCAATGGGCAAATGGCCCGCGAAAAATGCGGCGGCTTGGGCGAGGCTATCGACCGCCACGACTTCGATATTTTCCACGACGGCCGCCTCGGCGGCATTGGCGCTCGGTACCACGATGCCGCGCATTTTTCGGTTGGTTCCCATACCCGCCGCGGCAGACATGGCCATGGAAAGGGCCCCTTTGATGGGCCGGGTGTTGCCATCGAGGGCAAGTTCCCCCGCGACGGCGTAGTGCTCGAACAAATCGGATTCGAGCTGACCACTCGCGGCGAGTAGTCCCAGCGCGATGGAAAGATCAAACGAGGCAGCCTGTTTCGGCAGTTCCGCCGGGGCCAGGTTGATCACAACCCGATTCTGTGGTCGCACATAGCCGCTATTCACGAGAGCGCGTTCAATGCGATGGGTGCTTTCCTTAACCGCCGCTTCGGGAAGGCCCACGAGCAGCACTTTCGGCATGGCTGCGGGAGAGACGTCGACCTCCACCTCCACAGGCAAGGCATCAATTCCCAAGAGCGACAGGGTATGCAGTTTGGCGAGCATGGGATGCCTCCACGGCGGTTTTTGGCCTCTAGTTGACAAATGTTCACATAATATGTCCTTGGTTCAATAAGA
>JBGTMM010000245.1:0-4614 GCA_041743635.1 Bythopirellula sp. | reverse complement strand
TGGAGGGGGACAGCCTCGCGCTGCGTGGTGCGAATGGCAAGCGCATTACTATTTCGCTTGCCAAGCTTGACGCTGCTTCACGCTCCTTGGCAGAGAAGCTAGGCAATCGAACGACTCAAGCGCCTGCCCATGCAATCGTGGCTGCGATGGCTGACGCCAACGAGTTGGAAAAGTTAGCGCTCAAGCAGCGAAATGCCGAGAGGGCTCTACACTTGTATAAGAGTTTTCTGTCAAAACCCGGTTTAGATCCTGAGGAGAAAGTAAAAGCCGAGAAACGACTTGCCAACTGGCAGGATCGCGCCAGCAAGAAGCTCGTTCGGTGGGGCACAAGATGGGAAACGGTCCTGTAAATTCAACAGCATAGGAAAGACGAAGACCGGCTACTCAGCGAAGCCCATCGGTTGATGGAAATCAAAAACGATGAGATGGCCCGTGAGAAGTTTGAGGAAGCGAGTGCCGTCAATAATGAAGAGATTCGCGCCGATTTCTATCTGGGCATCTTGCATTTGCTCGTCGGCTATCACTCGCGAAGTGCCGTCGACCATTTTGATGAATGTGTTAAACGACTCCAAATGGCGGAAGATCGGCTCACGGGGGCACGGCGATCGAACCTGATTGCGGCTCTCAACAATCGAGCCATTTGTCATGTCCGTAATCGCGACCATGCCAAGGCGCTCAAGGATTGGGGGGAAGCAATTCGACTTGCGCCACTGACACCAGAGCTTGCGCAGAATCTTGGTTACTACTCAAAACTTGTGAGTATGGTGTCGGACTGGAGAGTTTCCAAGAGCATCACAAAGACCGTGACCGATCAATACGCGGCACTTGCCGTGGCCAATCAGTCGGCGGGATTTCAAGACAGCGTCGGCTGGTTGGTGATTCCTTATGTGGATGCGTCAACCCTTCCCGATTTTGAAAACATGGAACTGGTAAATCTTGAAGATCCAACGCTCGGCGAGTTGCTCACAAGTGGCGAGCAAGCCGAGAGTGATTTTCGCGTCGTGGGTTGGGCCACCGCGATAGCCGTGGACAGCGAACATTTGTTGACGGCCAGGCGAGTCATCCAGGGGGCACCTGGCATTTGGGTGCGCCGTGATGGCAATTTCCTTAAAGAATCGCCCGGGAAAGTCGTCGCCGTCTCAGGAAGTTTTGATTTGGCCTTGGTGCGCGTGCGAGATTTGGGAGCGCAGGCTCTGCCGCTGGAAACCGCCGAGTCAATGCGAGCCATGGATATTCGCCTCGCAAGTTTTGCCGAGCCTGGGATATTGCAGGAGGGAATGCAAGTCGAGAAGGGCACGGTTGTCGATCTCGAATCGGTTTATATCCCGCTTGGCACCCAATATCTCATGCGAGATTTGTCAGCTACAAAAGTCATTGGCGTCGGGCAGCAAACACTCACCGACACCACGACGTCATTGACCGCGATTGCTTTACCACTGGGCGTGGACCATGTGACCGGCTTAATTCACGATGCCCAACTCAATCTCGGCAGCGCGGGCTGTCCCCTCATTAACCTGCAGGGCAAAGTGATTGGTATCGATGCGGGGCGCCGGTCGTTTGAGGATCCGAACAATCGATCCGCAATTAATCACACGGAAATCCGTGGCTTTCTGGAATCAACCGGTTTGAAGTTGCCCCAGCTTTCCCACGAAAGCTCCGCACCCGTCGGAGACATCGAACAATATGTGAGGGGAATTGCGGATAAATCTGTTTTTCAAATCGCAATTGTCGGACATGTCCCGCGCTTGAGTTGGACCAGCCGCATCGGTGAATCCGTCCACGGCATCACCAAACTGTATGATTGGAATGCTTATGAAGACGACAATTGCATTCGTTGCAATGGAAAGGGGGATATTGCTTGCCCGATGCGTGGATGTGTAGAGGGTCGAATTGGGCATAAAGTAACCGAGCAGGTAGGCGAGTTCCCTGCCACCGGGAAGCCCATATTTGAAAACCACATGGAGTATGAGAATTGTTCAACGTGTCGCGGACGTGGCTTCGTCGAGTGTCATCACTGCGGCGGCGAAGGACGCGAACCCAGTATTCGGTAGCCTCTGACTTTTAGTTTTACGTTAGCCTGACTTGCCTTCGTTAAGTTCTAAAAGTAATAACGTGAAGCGAGCGCTTTGAAAGCGGCGTCGATATCGTGTGTGCGTCCGGCTTCAACGTCGGCAATTCCACGTCGCACCGAAGCCAGTGTTTCAGCCTCTTCGTCGGCTTCGAGACCTAACATCGCCACATAAACGTCGGAGCGCATCACGACGTAGTTTCCCTGATGCCCTGTCATCGAGAGCGGGCCACCATGTTGCTGTAACAGCGATCAGTTTCAGGCGTAAAGGGAGAGAGAGGTGTATCCATAACTTAAGCATACCAGCATGGGCCACATCCGGAAACCCGCAGCGACAGGCTTCTTCAATTCGTGTGATTCGTTTAATTCGTGGTTGTTCTTTCTCACGGTGCCTTTGCGTATAAATCTCCGGTCACTTACCGGCTTGTTGATTTCCCCCGCCGCGCTCGTATCAGCCACTTCGATCCCGGCCGTCCGCTCGGCATACTCCCGCTCGAGCGTTGAGCGCATCTCGCGAAGCTCCCCAGTTTGATAAAGCGATTCAGGATTTTGCAGCGAATTCGAGATTCCGTCCGTTGAGTATCCAGTTTCCGGTTTTTCAGTTGATCTCCGAAAGTCTGTTTCAAACGGAACATAGCCGTTTCACCGAGACTGCGACGATGATAACCTACCTCCTGTTTCCAGCCTTTGCGACCTCGTTGGCGGATGCCGCGGAGCGCTTCGTCGCGTGGAAGCGGCTCCTGGCTCGAATTGCCATGCTGCTTGATCTTAGCGTTATGCTGCGGCGGAATCACCGGTTCAATGCCTTTCGCATCCAGCGCCTCGTACACCTTCCATTTATCGTAGCTGCCGTCGCCATAGCAGGGCTCGATCGGTTGATCAATCTGCGCGAGCATTGGTTGAACTTGGTCCGCGCCGTGTCCGTTGTTTTCCGTCAGAACCTCGGCGATAATCTCGTGCGTTTTGGGATCGACTGTCAGGTGAACCTTGCGCCACGTGCGGCGCTTGCTCTTGCCGTGCGTTCGCATTTTCACTCGCCTTCGCAAAAGACCTTCATGCCGGTACTTTCGACCACGATCTCGATCGGTCCTCGCTTGCTGAACACGCGGAGCGTAAGTTTCAATTTGGCCGCTCGTTTGGCGAGCGACGTGAAATCGGGAATGGCGATCTCAATGCCCAGTAATCCAGCCAGCGAACGTCCAAAACCTTCCGTCTGGCGATACGGCAGCTTGAACAACTCCCGGATCGTCAGCAAGCATTCAATCGCCGTATCGCTGTAGGTAAACGGGCGACCCACCTTGCTGAGAGCGTTGGGATGCTCCCAGCCAGCCACCGCATCTTCGTTAAACCACACCGTGATGTCGCCTCGTCTTACCAGCGACTCGTTATATTCTCGCCAGTTAGTGATCTTGTAACCAAGTTTGTGTCTCGTACCCATCATCAATCTCCGTAAACAGGGGTGGATTTCCATTCCAACCACGTTTACGCGAGGTTCTTACAAATTGTTCGACAAGGCCACTCCAAACTTTCAATCACCCTGGGCCGGCTAGCGGTTGGTTTGGCATTTCTTCGCGGTGGTTGTACTTCGTGCAATCCCACCACTTCGCGCACTGTAAATCTTATACCACGGATTCTCGTACGCCACGGGGAGCGGCAGGGGTGGATATTCGCTGGTGAGCACGTAATCGATGTTGTGTTTCGCGGCGACCTCGCGCAGGCGGTCCGCACCCAGTTCTTGGAGTGAGCCATAAGCACCAACCTGCCCGAATTTATCGACCGCGCCGAAATAAACTTCTTGGTATCGCTTCCACCACTCGACCATGGACGCGGCATCTTGGGGAATATCTTTCCAGGTGAAAAAGACTGGACGCTGTGCAAACCAACGAAAGGTGGAACCGTTGCGTGGAATCAAGAACAAGGCGTCGGGGGCGGTGTGTTGGCGGGCCCAGGCACATACGTTCCGCCAGCCCAGGGCATGGCGAGTTTCATAACTTTCGATTGATGTGAGTGTAATCCAACGCCCCGCGGACGTCGCCAGCATCAAGCATGCGGGCAGTAGCACCGCCATGATGCCGATCAACTGGGTAGACCGGCTTGATTGGCGAATGAGCGCCGCCAACATTGCGCCCAAGCTCAGCGACACGGCCCATGGCACGGCGATATCAGCTAGTCGGAACCAATAGTATTTCAATAAGCTTGCAGACAAAGCGGGAGAGTTGATCGTGGCGAATTCCCAGACGAGGCCCAGCAAGCTGATGCCTACACTTGCCCACGCGAAAAGTTGTATGCGGCGAAGTGGTGAATCATTAACCACAGCCATGCGAGATTGCGAAACGAATGCGAACAGAATCAATAAGAGACCGAAGCGCACGAATCGTTGAATGATTTGCTCGGTGGCTAGCTTGTGAAGTGCCAAGTGGTGGGGAAGCCGCTCAAAGACATAGATTTGATTAGCCTCGTCGCGGATTTCGGGGGCGACATCGGCTGTCAATAGCAGGCCAGGAATAAATCCTGGTAGCGCAAGGATTCCTCCCAGCAGCAATGAA
>JBGTMM010000244.1:0-8074 GCA_041743635.1 Bythopirellula sp. | reverse complement strand
CAATTAACAATTCGGTGCAGTTAAGAGCCTTCCAGATTCCTACTTCTTTGAGACTTTTTTGAAAGGACCATGCTCATGAAGATGTTTCTTATCGCCCTGTTGATCGGGGCCAGTTTAGCCGCGGCGAGTATCGCCATGGCCGGCGTTCCCATCGATTCCGCCTATTGGCGGCACGAAGAGGGAACGCCAGGTGCGAATGTGGCCGCGGGACCCGATAGCGTGCTCGACTCGTCGGGCAACGACAACCACATGGAAACTTTTAACCCCGCGTTCACGGCAGCCACGTACACCAGTACGGTTTCGCCCCTCGCGCTGACCAGCGGTTTGTCAAACACTCTGTCGCTGGACTTCGGCCCCGGCGGAGACGATGGGGGACTCAACGACGACAACTTCACCACCGCCGCGAAGCCCATTAGCGGCACGTTGTTCAGTGCGATCACGGTGGAAGTCGCGTTCAAGATGGACAACGTCAGTGGATATCAGGCGATTATGGGCAAAGATGGCAGGCCGTTGAATGGTCCATTCCCCGCCGAGCCTGACAGCCCGGTGCCGCCATTTAAGGTGCTGATCCGTGGCGACGACTTCCCCGGCGGTGTGCCAAGTCAACTTTTCATCGAGTGGATCGATGGCGACGGCGACATCCATTTTCTCGCCGGTGGTGAGACAATCACCACTGCGAATTGGAACCACATTGCGGTCACGATCAGCGGCACCGAAGCCGCTTTGTGGGTCGCCACTGAGTCGACACACTATCAGTTGGTAGACATGCTCTCGGGCGACTTCGCGGGCCCTTCGGGCGAAGTCATCATTGAAGAGCCCCTCGGCTGGAGCATCGGCCGCGGCGCGTTCAACAATAATCCCGCGGATTGGGCCGATGCGCTCATCGACGAAGCGCGGATTAGCAACGTCGTCCTGCCGCGAAGTCACTTTTTGTTCGTCACGGTTCCCGAGCCGTCGTCGTTGTTCTTGGCTGCCGTTGGCGTGGCGGGTCTGTTGACTCGCCGTCGGCGCGTTATTGATTGCTGAAAACTAATCGAACGGTTCGGCGGGGCTCTTGGGACAGAGTCCCGCCGGGCTATTTATTTGTTGGATTAAATTCAGAGGCGTGAGATGATCAAGAAATCTTGCCGAGCGGGCTTTACCTTGGTTGAACTTTTGGTGGTCATCGCGATCATCGGGGTTTTGGTCGCTCTCTTATTGCCGGCGGTGCAGGCGGCGCGCGAGGCGGCCCGACGCGCGCAATGCTCCAATCAACTTCGGCAGGTCGCGCTCGGATGGCAATTGCATCACGACTCGCATCAGTTTTATCCTTCGGCGGGGTGGGGCTATGCCTGGATCGGCGACCCCGACCGTGGCGTGGGCAAAAACCAGCCCGGTAGCTGGGCCTACAGCATCTTGCCCTATATCGAAGCCAGGAATATCCATCAACTCGGCGCAGGCGCCAGCGGCACGGCCGAGTGCGATGCACTGACACAACTCGCTCAGACTCCTATTTCGACCTTTTACTGCCCGAGCCGTCGGCCGGCTGCGGCATACGCCAATGCCGATGTGGGCCTCGGACCGAGTATCAATTACAATTTTGGGAATCCGGAGTTGCTCGCCCGCACTGATTACGCGGCCAACCTTGGTCCGCGCGTCGTGGGGGGCTTCGGCGAGCCGCCGGGGACAGGCTATCAATGGTTTAGTGGTCCAAACCCCACGGATGCCGAGCAGGGCATTGGATTTCAAATGGAAAAATTTGATGCCTTCAGCAAACTCCTTGGCGTGACCTACCAGCGCAGCCAGATTGAGATCAAGCACATTAGCGACGGCACTTCTAATACATATCTCGTCGGCGAGAAGTATATGAACCCTGATTATTACAACGGGGGACGCAGTTCCAATTTTCTGGAGAAGGACATCGGGGACGACCAAGGGGCTTGGATCGGCGATGATCTGGATAACAACCGTTTAACGGGTCCCTCTACTTATGGCGAAGCGAGACCCGCTCCTGACCAACCGGGGCTGCCGTGGTTCCGCGCTTTTGGCAGCGCGCATCCCAGTACGTTTCATATGGCAATGTGCGATGTTTCAGTTAAGGGCGTCTCCTACGACATCGACCCCAACGTACATCATGCCCTGGGGACGCGCAGTGGCGGAGAATCCCAACAGTCGGAATTCTAACCGCGTCATACCAACCGGAATGGTTAAGTATTTATTGCGAACTTTGAAGGGCCAGAGGTTGGCAATGCGAGAAACGCTACTAAGAGATTGCTTCTGTCTTCTATGGTTATTGTTCATCTGTATTGCGCAATTTGGTTGCAGCAGCCGACCCGGGCGGATTGCTACGCCAGCGGTTGATGCCGAGGAAGCTGCCCAGGCGGCACTCGAACTTTATGACCACGATGCGGATGCGCAGCTTAACAGCGAGGAGCTTAAAGCCAGCCCACCGCTGCTGGACGCACTGCCGGCTTACGACACCAATCGCGACAGTTTGCTCTCGCAGGCCGAACTGGTGGAAGGTATGCAGAGCTGGAGTGCGCGGGGCATCGGGGCAATGGCGCTGCCTTTCGTCGTACGATTGGATGGGCGAGCCTTAAAAGGGGCGCAGGTGAAACTCGTTCCCGCGCCGTTTCTGAGTGAGGCAATTCAACCGGCGGGGGGCAGCACTGACAATACTGGCTCGGGTTCCGTGGAAGTGGCTGCTGAGAATCGCCCGTCAAACTTCCCCCATAATTTGCCTGTCATGCAGCCGGGCCTTTATTTGGTGGAAATTACGCACCCAACCATCGCCATCCCCGAGGTGTATAATACAGCCTCGACATTGGGGCTGGAGGCGGGCGTCGCAGGTCAAAATCCTGCCGGCGTGACCTGGGAGCTCCAATCAAAAAAAAAGTAGCAACAGTTTCCATCTCGTCGTAAATCCCTCGCCCCTTGCGGGGGAACCTCTGGAACAGACATTGAAAGAGCAGCACGTGGGCAAACAGCATCCCAAAACCCGCCAGCGGTCGGGGCCCAGTTCGCGCAAATTGAGCCTTGAGCGGCTGGAGCCGCGCGCGATGCTCGCGGGAACCGGCTTGACGGGACAATATTTTCACAATGAAAACTTCACCGGCCTGGCCGCGGAGCGGATCGAGGCTGTCGCCTTCAATTGGGGCGCGAGTTCGCCCGTTGCCGGCGTCGACGCGGACACATTCAGTGTTCGCTGGACCGGGCAGGTCGAGGCCCTCTACTCCGAGCAATACACGTTCTACACCACGAGCAACCAAGGGGTGCGACTGTGGGTCGACGGCCAACAGCTTGTCGACAACTGGGAACCGCATAATTCGGAAGTCGATTCCGCGACCATCAACCTCACTGCGGGACAAAAATACGATGTGCGGCTCGATTATTACGAGCAGTTTGGCAGTGCCGAAATTAAGTTGGAATGGTCCAGCCCAAGTCAGGCACGTCAAGCAATTTCCGCGACACAACTCTATGCAAGCCCCCCAGGACTGCACGGTGAGTATTCTGATTCGTTCGGAGGTAGCGCGGTTCGCATTGATCCTGTTATCGACTTCGATTGGGGGACAGGTCGCGCGCATCCTTCGGTCGCGGTCGATCAAATCTCCGTGCGCTGGACGGGGCAAATCAGGGCGAATCACAGCGAGGAATATATCTTTGCTATGGAGAATGACGAGGGCGTACGCTTGTGGATTGGCAATGAAGTGGTCATCGACGATTGGACGCCACACGCCACGCACGTCGCCACCGGGGCAAAAATGCTCGAGGCCGGCAAGTGGTACGACATCCGCATCGAATACTTCGACAAGACGGGCCATGCCGAAGTGGATTTGAAATGGTCGAGCGCAAGCGAAACCGGCGAGGGGCAGTTTGCCATTGTCCCGACCACGAATCTACGGGCGGCCAAAGCCACTACGCTGCAATTTAACAATCCGCTGGGACCCGGCGCCGATCCCTTCGTGCTGTATCACGAAGGCGCGTATTACATGGTCAACACGACCGGCAATAATGTCCGCATGGAGCGCGCGGAACGTCTGGAAGACATCCACATAAGCGATCCAGAGAGCGCTTCGATGGTCGTTTGGACTCCCCCGGGCGGGACGAACTATTCCGAGCAAATTTGGGCACCCGAACTGTTTCGCTTGAACGGCAAATGGTACATCTATGTGGCTGCCTCGAATGGCGACAACGCCACCCATCGCATGCATGTTTTGGAACGCGATGATCCTAACCCCATGGGGGCCTACATCTACAAGGGTGAGCTCGACACGACCCGCTGGGCCATCGATGGTACGGTGCTCGAGTGGCAGAACCAACTTTATTTCATCTGGTCAGGATGGCCAGGCGCAACCGACGGGCAGCAAAATCTTTACATTGCCGAGATGTCTGATCCATTGACCATTAGCGGCAGTCGCGTGTTGCTCAGCAGCCCGACGTTTGGCTGGGAGCAACATGGCTTAGCAATCAATGAAGGTCCCCAGATACTTATCAATGACGGCAAGCTTCACATCATTTACTCGGGCAGCGCCTATTGGCGGCACGAATACGCCCTGGGGCGGCTGACTTACAATGGAATTGGACCGATTCTTAGCGCCGCGTCCTGGCAGAAATCTGCGACGCCCGTATTCCAACAGGCGGGAGATATCGTCGGCACGGGGCACGCGTCTTTCACGACTTCGCCGGATGGAACCGAGAATTGGATTGTGTACCACGCCCATCATGACAGGAATAACTTCCAAGATGATCGTGATATTTACATCCAGCAGTTTGAATTCAATGCCAACGGGACGCCAAATTTCGGCGCACCAATTCCCGCCGAGACCCCCTTGTCGGTTCCCTCGGGTCCTGCGGATCCTGAACGCCCATTTCTTGACGGGGACTTTGATGCCAATGGGTCCGTTGGTTCCTCCGACCTGAAAGTATGGCAAGCTCAGTACGGCATGGCCGTGTTTCCCGGGAGCTCCGCTGATTGGAGCGGGAATGGGCGAATTGATGGACGTGACTTTCTCGCCTGGCAAAGAAACTTCGGCACGGTGGTTGTCCCCGACTCAACAGTCGCTTATTGGCGTCATGAAGAAGGTCCCAGTGGCGCGTTGATTGCGAGCGGCACCAATTCCGTGCAGGATGCCTCGGGTAGTGGCAACGGCATGAGGACGTTCAATCCGACTTTTTCTTCGGCCACGTATTCGTCATCCGTTTCGCCTCTCCCGTTGCGGAGTGGACTGCCTAACAATTTGTCGCTCGACTTTGGGCCGGGCGGTGACGACGCCGGACTGAATGACGATAATTTCACAGACGCCAAACCGCTTAATTCGCAGGACTTCACCGCGATGACGGTGGAACTCGCGTTCCGCATGAATACAATCGGCGGTTTTCAAACTTTATTGGGCAAAGACGGCAAACCGACGGCGAGCCCGGTCGCTCCGCTGCAAATCAAAGTTCGTGGCGACAACTTTCCAGGGGGAATCAGCAACCAATTGTTCGTGGAGTGGATTGACGGGGATGGAGACGTCCACTTTCTGGCAAGCGGTTCGCCTGTTGCCGCGGGCCAGTGGAACCACGTTGCATTCGTGCTCACGGCATCCGAGGCAGAGTTGTACCTCGCAGGCGAGGCCGGCGAATATGTGTTGGTCGATTCCATCCAAGGGGCGGATTTCGCCAGCGCGTTGGGAGATGTACTTATCAACACCACGGGCAATTTTACCGTGGGTCGTGGCATGTTTAACAACTCGGCGGCGGATTGGTCTGACGCGAACATTGACGAAGTGCGCATCAGCGATCGTGCGCTAGAAATGACTGAATTTTTGTTTGAACCCGCTTCCGCCTCCGCGTCGCTCTTGGCGAGCAAGGCAAGCGATGACACTCGAACTGAGACAGTACTTTCGCCCGTGGATCGCCAACACGCTGCGCTGGACTATTTGGCGGCAGCCTTCGATGCCTATTCCATCGGCCTGATCGCGGCGACACGCTCCCAGGGTACGCTTGGTTCGAGTCCGGTACTGCACGACGGCTTTGTGCCGTCAATTTCCGAAACAGTCAACGCACCGTCTCAGCAGCAACCTCTTGTTAATCTCTCGCCGGGGAGTGGCTATTTTGCGCCGCAAGAATTGCTGGAGGAGGGCAATCAAGAGTATGAATTTGCCGTCGTGGAAAAAATATTCGAGGATTTGGAATTTGACGGCGCAAGAGTGCGCATCTAGCAACCGGAGAAGAAGTCGCTTGAAGTGTGCCTCAGCAACCTTTCTCGTTCTACTTTTTCTGACTCGTCTGTTGCCTGACGCAGTCTCTGCCGAGTACACCAACCCCGTGCCTGCCCAGGCCATGCCTGATCCCGGCGTTTTGAGCTTCGAGGGCCGCTATTATGCGTTCGGCACAACGGGCGATTCACGCATGTCAGACGGCAAAGTATTCCGGGTGCTGAGTTCGGCGGACTTAATCACCTGGAAAGAGTTAGGCGGTGCCTTGGAACCGCCTTTGCAGAATTCCAAAGTGCAGTATTGGGCGCCTGAGGTCGTGCATCACCAGGGGACTTTTTATCTTTATTACTCGGCCGGCACGCTGCCCGATTTGCACTTTGGAATTCGAGTGGCAACGAGCAAGCGGCCCGAAGGCCCGTACGTCGATACGGGGACTCCCCTCCAGGAGGGCGACGACGCGCCCTTTTTCATTGATGGGCATCCTTATCAAGATGAAGATGGACGTTGGTACCTATTCTACGCCAAAGACTTTCCGAATACCACCGACGGTTTCATGGCGGGCACTGGGATCGTCGTCGATCGTTTAATCGACATGACTCGTCTTGAAGGAAAGCCTCGGATGGTGGTTCGTCCTCGCTACCCATGGACACTTTTTGAGTCGAAGCGGAAGATGGATCTTTACGGTGGGCAAGTGTTCGACTGGCACACCATCGAAGCCCCTTGGGTGGTGAAGCGAAATGGTCGTTACTACTGTTTCTATAGCGGCTCGAATTTTGGCACGGTCAACTACGGGCTCGATTACGTCGAGGGTGACTCGGTCATGGGACCCTACCACGGCCAAGGACAGTACGCGCGAGTCTTGCGGGGTGTGCCCGATCTGGTTCGCGGACCGGGGCATCACTCGATTGTGGCCACCTCCGACGGCAAGGGGGAGATGGTTGTCTATCACGCCTGGAATAAAAACATGACGGACCGACAAATGTGGATTGACCCGCTGTATTGGACGCCGCGAGGGCCCCGTTGCTTGGGACCATCAGTGAGCGATCAGAGCGTGAGTACCGCCGACAAGTGATTTGTCGAGAATGTCCCTCGTGGTACTCGCTTCCTTGCCCCGTTTATGCGAAACTAGCCGAGTTTTGCCAATAAACAGTTGGCATTACAATAGTAAAAACTCGTGGCTCAACCGGGCAAACCCATGGACTTGAATAATTTACATTCCGACCGGAGAGAGTTCGTACGGCGATCAGCGGCGTGCGCTCTTGGTGCCGCACTGCTGCCATCTTTGGGACAGTCGAGCTTCGCCGCCGCACCAGTGAATCTTCCAGCAGCAAAGAAGAGATTCTTTACGGCCGTGAAGTGGGGCATGATCGAGCAGCCCGGCACAGTCGCGGAGAAGTTTCAGCTTTGTAAGGACTTGGGCTACTCGGGCATGGAGCTAATTAGTCCGCTCGAAGGATTCTCCGTCGAAGAAGTTGTCGCGGCCAGTCAGACAACAGGCATGAGAGTGCATGGCGTGGTCGACATGAAGCACTGGGATACCCGACTTTCGTCGCCAGACGAACAGACTCGCGAACAAGGGGTCGCTCATTTACGGCAGGCGCTAGAAGACTGTCATGCCATGGGGGGCTTCTCGGTGTTGCTCGTCCCCGGGAAAGTTGGCGGCGAGCAAGAAACCCATGAGGATGTCTGGTCCAGGTCCATCACGGGGATCAAGCAAGTTCTCGATACGGCGAGCCGACTTGGAGTGCGGGTTCTGATTGAAAACGTCTGGAATGGATTTTGTGAAACGCCCGAACAGTTTCGCGATTACCTTGATGAGATCGACAGCCCGTGGGTGGGTGCGTATTTTGACATTGGCAACGTCATCAAATTTAGCCCGAGCGAGAATTGGATTC
>JBGTMM010000243.1:0-2483 GCA_041743635.1 Bythopirellula sp. | reverse complement strand
CGATTTCTATTGTCATCTAATTTTTTGTCTTGTCCGTGTTTTATCCGTGTTCAATCCGTGGCAATAAATTCTGAATTTCCCGAAAGGCGAATTATGCTTGCCAGCCTGTACAGAGAAAGTTGCCGAGGAGTTCCACGCCGCGGTAGCGTTTATGTCGCCGTGTTGGGGGTCGCGCTGATTGTCGCGGTCATAGGTATTTCCTCGGTGCACGTTGCGCGGGTCGAAACCCGCCAGGCCGTGGCGCTCGACGAGATGGCCCGTGCCAGGCTGGCCGCGCAATCTGGGGTGGAATGCGTGCTCGCGAAGATCAAGAGCGATCCCAACTGGCGGCAAACCAATGGCAATGGGGTCACCAACCTCGTTTCCAATCTCGCGGGTGCTTTATCGCTTTCCGGGTCGAGCCCCACATCGTTTGACTACACGCTCACCGATACCGATGGCGATCTCAATGATAGCCTAGACGACGCGGTGACGCTCCGCTGCGTCGGCCGCGCTGGTAGCGCGCGACACGTCATCGAGGTGATACTTCAACCCAAGGGTGAGGGGATTAACTGCTTAAGCGCTTCGCTGCATGCGGGTGGGAACATCGAGTCGGAAGGAGACATCACGACAAATCAAGTCGTGAGCTCCAACAGCAACATCGATATCGGTGATGGCTCGATCACCGGCAACGCCCAAGCAGTGGGATTCGTGTCAGGCAGCGTTTCGGGAACGAAATACCCAAACATGAATCCCCCACTTAATATGCCCGATCCCAGCAGCGTTTTTGAGTATTACATCGACAACGGCACCCCCATTTCCTACGGCCAACTGAACGGGGGAAAGATCGACAAAGAAGTCTTGAGCCCCGGCAACAATCCCTACGGCTCACGAGTGACGAATCCGCAGGGAATCTATGTCATTAATTGCCAGGGAAATAAAGTTTCCATCAAGGACTCCCGCATCAAGGCCACGCTAGTCTTCCTGAATGCGACGGGCACGATCGAACTGGAACATAAGCTCAACTGGGAGCCGGCCGTCGCTAACTTCCCCGCCATGTTGGTCCAAGGAAAAGTGTTCATGAAATGGGAAGAAAACTATCCTTTGTCGGAAGCGGCGGCAAGCATGAACTTCAATCCGGCTCATACGCCCTACCAATCGGTCTCGAACTCAACCATCGTAGACACGTATCCCGGGGTGATCTCCGGTATCGTCTATATGACTGGCGATCTCGATATTGATAAACGGGCGCGGATCGAAGGGGTCATGGTTGTGGGGGGGAGGGTAAGAATTTTTTATGAACAGCGATTATACCTGACATACAAGTCGACCTATCTCACGGATGCTCCTCCGGGCTTCGCGGCGGGGGCAGTGGAGATCGCTCCGGGCTCATGGAAGCAAGTGGCGTATTAGTGGTGAGTGGCTGGTGGTGAGTGGCTGGTGGCCCAGAGGATAGGTATGCCACTAGCCACTAACCACTAACCACCCTACTTCCACTCTGGCTTGCGCCCCGCCAGAAACGCCGCGATCCCTTCTTGGGCGGCCTCCGTGGTGAAGGCCGTGGCCTGCATGACGGCTCCGGCGGAGAGTTGGGTTTCGAGTTGCTCGCCCATGGTTTCGTTCAGAAGCCGCTTGGTGAGTTGCAAAGCTTCGGGGGCACCTTCGGCGCATTCTCGGGCAATGTCCACGGCCCGAGCCCACACCTTGTCGTGCGGCACAAGTTCGTGAAAGATGCCCAGTCGCCCGGCTTCCTCGGCATCAATCGTGGTCGAGCTCAGCAATAAACGCGAGGCCTGACCAGCGCCGAGCCGATGGCAAACAAGGGGCGCAACCACCCCCGCCACCAAACCCCGTCGTGGGTCGGGGAGTCCGAACGTGGCTTCGGGCGAGGCCACAACGATGTCGCAGGCCATCACCAAGCCCGCACCGCTCGAGAGCGCCGGCCCGTTCACCGCGGAGATAATCGGTTTGGTGATTTCCAGCATCCGCAGCAGCAAATCGCGGTAATCGGCGGCGTCCTCGCCCCACCGCTCCTCCGAATCAGCCCATGCGACATTTTGCTGACTCGTGTCGCTAATCTCTTCGAGGTCGGTCCCGCGGCAAAACGCCTCTCCCGCGCCCGTGAGAATGATTGCCCGCACCCGCTTTTCTCGATACAAATCGTCAAACGCCTCGATCAACTGATGCACCATGATCCGCACGAGCGTGTTGCCATGATCGGGCCGATTCAGGATCACCGTCCCCACATTGTCGATCACTTTGACTTCAACGAGTGCGCTTTGCATGTACATAGTGGAATTCCTAAAGAACCAGAATATCCAAACTCACAGCTATTGTCGATTAAATGGCCACTATGCTTATAATTGGCAATCTGCCTCGTCGTGATATTGGGAGCCGTCTCGGAATTCCGGGTGGCACGCCCAGAAGGTATCCCTGATGGGCGTGGTAATTGACGTGGTGGCCTCAGATATTGGGAGCTTTACATGACTGACCGCGACCGCCAT
>JBGTMM010000242.1:0-3752 GCA_041743635.1 Bythopirellula sp. | reverse complement strand
GATCTATGCGATCGCCATGGCCGGCGGGTTGTTGCCGAACACACGCTTCCTACGTTCATTATGCGCGATTGCATTGCTCGCCGCGATCTGTGGTTTGGTTGCGGAACAATTCAGGTTCACGGTTTTTGCATTCGGGTTTCGGTCGAACTTTTTGCACCTCCCCCTGATTTTTGTCATGGCCACCGTGCTGCGGTTTGAGGACGTGGCGAAAATGGGAAAGTGGATCCTGATATTGTCGATTCCGATGGCGTACCTCGTGGTAAGGCAGTTTTCTGCCTCCCCAGATGATATTTTGAACGTTGGAGTAGGCGCCGGAGGGATGCAGTTGGCCACATCAGGAGGTAAGGTGCGCGCTTCAGGAACGTTCTCTTTCATCACTGGAGTAGTCGCATTTTACAGTACTGTGGCAGCGTTCCTGATTCACAGTATGATCCGCCCTCGGACGATTCCGCGCTGGGTGCAGTTGACGGGTGGCGTTGGGCTCGTCGCGGCGATTGCCACTAGTGGAAGCAGGTCGCTTTTTATCTCGGTCGTCATTGTTCTAGTCGGCGTCCTTCTCCTAGTGATAAGACGCCCACAACTTCTGGGTCGCGTTTTTGTGGTCATCGCATTTCTCGCCCTCCTTACTGGCACGGTTTTGCAGCTCGGCATCGTTCGCGAAGGCGTCGAAGCACTGACGATGCGGTTCGAAGACGCCGGCGGGCAAAGCGGTATCTGGCCCCGTATTGCGGGAATGTTTAGCGGTCCTCTTTACCAGACATTTAACACTCCGTGGACTGGCTTTGGCCTCGGTTTAGGGACGAATGCTGGGGCTGTTTTGCTGACGGGTCGCATGGGGTTTTTACTCGCTGAAGATGAATGGAGCCGGCTGATCATGGAAAGTGGCCCGCTCGTGGGTAATCTTTTCATCATCTGGCGGGTCGCCTTCGTCTGGCGGCTTTTTCAGGTAAGTATGCGTGCTGTCCGTGAACACAACGTCCTGCCGCTGCTTCTTTTAAGCTCGTGCGGATTCCTTGTCGTCAATGGTCAATTTGGCCAGCCGACCACTGTGGGATTCGCGGTGATCGGCGCGGGGCTATGTCTTGCGGCTGCTCGCTCATCAGGGGTCGAGCAAAAGGCCGTCATTCTTAAGGAGTTGCAGGCGCTTACGGCCAGCCGGGATCGAACCGGCAGTGACTCAGAGCTGATCATCGGCCGCGGACGTGAACACGTTGTCACACGGGGCAACGAGTTGATCTAGTGCACGTAACACTTGAAAAAGCTACACGTTGTCGTTGCCTGGAGTCGGATTTGCTATATGCGCGCGTGGCCGAAGTGAAAGTTACGTTGTACTAGTGTCGGAGTCAACCATCCTTCTCATTGGGAACTATCCAATGGATGCGCAGCAAAGCATGCTGCGCTTCGCTGCAGCTTTGTATGATGGACTACGGCGAGTAGGCGAGCGTGTCGAGCTGTTTACTCCAGGCGTTTGGTTCGGTCGGGGAACACGTAGCGGGGGCCTTGGAAAGTGGGTGCGATACGTGGACAAGTTTCTTATCTTTCCTGCGACGCTGGCTCGGAGGCTCGCGAGTGGACGGCACATCGTCCACATTTGCGATCACTCGAATAGCCTTTATGCTAAAACCGTAAGACGGCGCCGGCAGCCCTTGCTTATCACTTGCCATGATTTGGGCGCGGTACGAGGCGCGTTGGGGGAAGCGACCGACTGCCCGGCTTCGCCTGCCGGCCGTTTACTTCAACGCTGGATCACGAAAGGGCTGGGCATGGCGAATATCGTCGCCTGCGACTCGACCGCCACACGAGAAGATGTTCAACGCCTCGTGCGCACGCCAGCGGGCCAGCTGCCAGAGCTCCGAACGATTCTCCTCGGGCAAAACGCTGAGTACCAGCGGCTCGATCCGACAATAGCAGATGAGCGGCTCACGACTGTACGTGGCCTTCAGCAAGGGGCCCCGTTTATCCTAAACGTTGGGTCCAGTCTTCCACGAAAAAATCGTGACGGCGTCTTGCGAATTGTCGCAAGGATTAAGGATCGCTGGAATGGCCAGGTAGTGTTCGCCGGACAGGCTTTGCCACAAGCCTCACTCGATTTGGCCCGTGAGCTCGGAATTGATGATCGTGTCGTTCAGGTTGTAAATCCGTCGGATGCTGTTCTCGAGGCACTTTATAACCGCGCATACACGCTTCTGTTCCCATCGAAATTTGAAGGCTTCGGGTGGCCGGTCATCGAAGCGCAGGCTTGCGGGTGTCCAGTAATCTGCAGCGATGCCGCATCACTCCCTGAAGTCGCCGGACTCGGTGCTGTAATCCGCAAAGCGGATGATGAGTCTGGTTTCGCCAGCGATCTGTTGAGTCTCCGCGATCCAGACACGCGCGCGGCGCTGATCCAACGTGGGCTTCAGAATGTAGCCAGGTTTACCACCGACCGAATGATCGACGACTATCTGGAGGTTTACCGCGAGCTCGCGGGTGCGCGGTGAAATTCCTTTTCCGAGTCTTTTTCGTCATTCTTCCCTGGCCACTTCGGCGGCGGCTGATGATTCGGTTTCTCGGTTATAAGATCGATAAAAGCAGTTGGATCGGGCTCGCGTGGGTGTATCCCAAAGATCTCATCCTGGAAGCCGGCAGCTCGATTGGACATCTCACTTTTTGCGTAAACCTCGACCGCATTCATCTACATTCCCACGCAACGATCGGCCGCGGTAATTGGATCACGGGATTTCCGACGGGGACAGATTCGCCATATTTCGGGCACGAAGAAGAGCGACAAGCCCAGTTGGTTCTCGAGGAGCATGCTGCCATTACCAACCGGCATCTGATCGATTGCACAGCGGAGATCGTGATTGGACGTTTCAGCACGTTTGCAGGGTTCGCCTCCCAAATCCTTACGCATTCAATTGATTTAGAGCAGAATCGACAGACGTCCCGGCCGGTCAAAATAGGACAGTACTGTTTCGTCGGGACGAACTGCGTCATTCTGGGCGGTGCGCAACTGCCCGACTATTCCGCGTTGGCGGCGAAGTCTCTTCTGAACAAGCCGCAGGAGGCTCCCTATACCCTTTACGGTGGCGTTCCTGCGCGATTCATTAAGAGCCTTCCGCGGGGTAGCGCTTATTTTCATCGGGACCGCGGCAAAGTCATTTAGCCCGGAAGGCTTTGTCCGCTCCAGAGCCAACAGAGATTAAGTCAGTGATTCCGAGCGCGCACGGGAGTGTCGGCTCGGCCTCGTGTTGTGCCAGGGAGGTCCGGCGCATTTTGCATGTGATCAGTTCTGCTGATCCCCAGCAAGGTGGTCCCATCGAGGGTGTCATCCAGTTATCCAAGATTCATCAGCAACATGGACGGATAGTAGAGCTCGTGACGGGCGATCGGAACGACGATCCTTGGGTGCAGAACACGTATTTTAAGATTCACGCTTTAGGCCCGAGCCGGTTTAAATACCGGCTGAACTTTCAGTTGCCCCGATGGCTTCGGCAGAATGCACGTAATTTCGACGCCGTGATTGTTAATGGCCTGTGGCAATATAACGGACTCGCGACGTGGTTGGCGTTGAGGCATACGGCCACGCCGTATTTTGTTTTTCCTCATGGGATGCTCGATCCGTGGTTCAAGAGGCAGTATCCGCTCAAACACCGCAAGAAATGGCTTTATTGGCCATGGGCGGAGTATCGGGTGTTGCGGGATGCCAGGGCTGTTCTGTTCACGTGCGAAGAGGAACGGCGTTTGGCGCGCCAATCGTTTTGGTTGTATCG
>JBGTMM010000241.1:0-3758 GCA_041743635.1 Bythopirellula sp. | reverse complement strand
CCGTCGGCCGAGTCGTTGAAAAAAGCACGGCGAATGTCGACGAAGCCGATTCGCTTGAGTTCTGCTTCCATGGCCTTGTAGTCCCACATCCAAAGATGGGCACTCGTGCGAAGCCATTCGTAAAAGAATTTCACCACCCCCTTGGGTTTCTTTTCGATGCCCAGTTGAATCTCGCGCAAGAATTCCTTTGACGCCTCGGGCGAGGGGTCTTGCACGTAGTGGTGAGCCCAGTATTCCAGGTCGGGCAACACATATCGGAACACGCCGCCGGGCTGCAAGAGCTTGTAGACGTTCTGTAAGGTCTTCTGGCAATCTTCGAGCGACAGGTGTTCGAGAACGTGAGAACAATACATCCCCTGGCATGAATTCGCGGCCAGCGGCAAGCCCTTCACGACATCGCCGTATTCGACATTCGGGGGAAAGCGTTCCTTGTTCTTGGTGTAATACGTACCCAGGAGCGGTGTCTTTTCGAACCGCAAGGTGGGCGAGGAATCGAAGTTCCGCCACTCGGCCGGGGCACAGTGTCCACAGCCGAACTGGATATATTTTGAGTTATTCATGATTGCAATCGGGGGGTCGCGAGACCGGGGTAGGAGAACGCTCTCGTGGCGACTCAGGGAGCATTTCTACCGATCATAACCTCCAAGCCTTATTTTCTGTAGCGAACGCGGGCCGGAAGGCCTGCCTTTTTCTGAACTCGCCCAGGGGGCGTTGACAAACTGCCGAATATGACGGCTGTGCGCCTTGTCACTGAGTAAAAACCGCTCTGATTCACCTGTTAAACGCCTGCTCTCTGCCGGTATACTATGGGATGAATAACAGCATCCGCCAACCTATATTTTGAGTGCGATTCATGGCTACTGATACCCTCATTGACCAAGAACCAGTTGAGCAAGAAACCCAGCGGGCCGCTGACCAGGATTATGTCACTCCGCATGGGCATCAGCACGCTGGGCCTCACCAACTCGCCTGGCCCGAGTCAGCGGTCGAACCCATACGGGTCCGCTGGCGATATGCGATTGGCATTCCCGCCGTGCATGTGCTCGCCTGTCTGGCGTTCTTTCCTTATTTCTTTAGTTGGACCGGAGTCGTGCTGGCCATTTTGGGGCTGTACGTGTTTGGCACGCTGGGAATCAACTTGTGTTATCACCGACTGCTCACGCACCAAGGTTTCACTTGCCCCAAGTGGCTCGAACATACCTTCGCCATTTTGGGCGTCTGCACGATGCAAGACACGCCCGCCTGTTGGATCGCCATGCACCGCATCCATCACAAACATTCCGACGATCGCCCTGATCCCCATAGTCCGCTCGTGAATTTCTTGTGGGGCCATTGCGGCTGGTTGATGTTCCTCAATCGCGAATTTTTAAACGTCTATGACTACCAACGCTTCACCCGCGACATCCTCCGCGATCCGTTTTACATGAAACTCGAAAAGAACGAAAACTGGCTCAAGGTGTATTTTCTCTCGATGGTGGTGTTCTTCCTCGCGGGCTTTTTGATTGGTTGGCCGCTGTGGGGCGCCACGGCTGGTGTGCAGTTCGGCGCGAGTTTGCTCGTCTGGGGTGTGTTCGTTCGCACGGTGCTTACTTGGCATATCACCTGGAGCGTGAACAGCGTGACGCATGTCTGGGGATATCGCAATTACGAAACTGACGACAACAGCCGCAATAATTGGTTGGTGGGCTTGTGGAGCAACGGCGAAGGTTGGCACAACAATCATCATGCCGACCAGCGGGCCGCCGCCCACGGCCACAAGTGGTGGGAGTTCGATCTCACATGGCTCACGATCCACTTTTTGGAAAAACTGGGCCTCGCGAAAAATGTGGTGCGCCCACGCGTCTGGCAAGAGAAGCAAGCTTGAACGTGCGCTAATGTCATTCTGACAGGAGCCGTGCGACTGGAAGAATCTATGCTGCCTACGTTTCGATATTGAACACGTGTGAGGACATAACATAGATCCTTCGGTCGGCAAGCCTCTCTCAGGATGACAGCTTCGTCACTCACTCATCTGCGCGTGCAACAGTTACTCATCCCCGGCGCGCATCCAGGGCGTGATTGTCGGCGTGTATTCGCAGATTTCGTTGTCGCCAAAGTAGAGCGCAATCTCGCGCTTGGCGGCGTCGGGGCCGTCGCTGCCGTGGACCAGATTCATCTGCCGGCTGCTGCTGTAGTCGCCGCGGATCGTGCCAGGAGCGGCATTGAGGCCGTTGGTGGCCCCGAGCATGTCGCGCACCACGCGAATCGCTTCCAACCCTTCGATCACCGCCGCGACCACCGGCCCGCCGGTGACGAACGCTTCGAGCGTCGGGTACCAACCCTTTTTCACATGCTCGGCATAGTGCTGCTTGGCCAGCTCGGGCGTGATACGGAGCATCTTCATCGCCACGATGTTGAGACCCTTTTGCTCGAAGCGAGCAATCACCTGGCCCATCAGGCGGCGCTGGACACAATCGGGTTTTAAGAGAATGAAGGTGCGTTCCATGGGAGAGATTAAATGTCCGGGATGAGGGGTCGAGGAATAGTCATTGTCATTCCGAGGGAGGCTCGCCGACCGAGGAATCTAGGTTCAACTCTCACACGCACAAAAAGACGTGCAAAACTGGAAGCCAGATTCCTCAGTCGCCAAGGCTCCTTCGGAATGACAAGATGGCAAATTTTAAGATAAATCAGCGGCGTTCTCAAGGTCGGATGTTTGTACCACGGGAGAAGAATTTTTAACCACGAATCAAGCGATGCGAAATCCATGTTGGTCAACTTGGCCAACTTGCCCAAGTTGGTCACAAGCATTCTTATTGGGCAAGTTGAAGAATTTTCACATGGTTGCTCGGACAATCATCCTTGGCTTGCACGTCGGGCAGCTTCCATAACCAGAGGCCGGTGGAACCTTTGCGAGTCTCACCATTTAGTTCATAGAAGGCGCGGCGGAGAGTCTTTTCAGCAATTTGTTCGTGCCTTGCCACGGCAATCAGCTCTTGGGAAAAGCGTGGTCCGTCATGCAACTGCGCAGCGAGCCAGGTGCAAGCCGCTTCGCGCTGACGAGGGGGACGCCCGAGTGAACCCGCACGATTATTGTGCTCGATCAAGTCGACGGGCGCAATGCTGAGCGCGTCTCTCTCCCATTCCACTCGGGGCACGTTGAGTTTGTCACTCGGCACGATCCGAAATGCGAGGCCGAGGTTGTCGGCTGCCAAGTTGTTTTTGATCGGCAGCAGTAAGCGCCGTTCGCGGACTTGCCGATCCCCTGCCAGCGACCACACCGCCCGAGCGGCATCCGCGAAATGGGGGCTGCGATTGATGATGAGAATCGCCAGTTTGTATCTTTGCGCCAGTTCAGTGAGGTTGATGAGCAAGAGCTGGCGATCGTGAGTGCTCGACTCCAGATAAGTGGACAGCGGATCGATAATAAGTAGCCGACAATTGCCCAGGCCGCGAATGCTGCCCACCAGCATCTCGAACGTCCCTTCCAGCGAAAATAAGGTCTTCGCGTCCGATTCCGGCCCCACTTTTTCGATTTCCCGAAGCACGGCAACGCGCTGCAAGTCGGCACCGAGCGCGGCGAGGCGGGGACGAATCGTGTCCTCCACGTCGTCGGCCTCCGACAGGATCAGCACGCTTGCAGGTTGGCGCGGCGGTTGGTTGGACGATTCGTTGGGCCAAGGACGACCGGTGGTGACGCGGGCCGCAATGTCGAGGGCCAACAAACTTTTTCCCACACCCGCCGGGCCCACCAGCAACGACAATTTGTTCCCCGCAAT
>JBGTMM010000240.1:0-2617 GCA_041743635.1 Bythopirellula sp. | reverse complement strand
TGACAGCGCGCTCGCCTGGGGAGAATCGCCGATCGAATCTCCTCCCACGTCGCGGCCCAGTTGGTGCATCAGTCGCGAACTGTTGTTCCGCAAGGCGCCGAGATGCAACTGCATTGTCCAACCCTTTTCCGCGTTGAGATGGCCCACGTGCATCATCAAGTGCGTGGCAAACTGGCTTTGCTCCCTGGTTGAAACCTGCTTTCCAGCGCGGGCTTTATCAAAAATCGCCGCCGCCGTTTTCTCGTCGCAGAAGTCAGCGTAGCAGTTGTTGATGCCGTGGTCTGACAGTCGGCAGCCATGTTCGTGAAAAAAGTCGTGCCGCTGTCTAAGCGCGGCGAGTAAATCCGCGAACTTAGTGATCGATGTGTCACTCACTGCCGCGAGCTTGTCGACCCAGGCGTTAAATGGGTCCGCGAGATCAATCTCCAACACGCGGTCGGGGCGAAAAGTAGGATACACGCTGGTGCCGAAATCGCCGTCGGCGATCTCCCGATGATGCGCGAGATCGTCCGTGGGGTCGTCGGTGGTGCAAACCGCCCGGACTTTGAACTTCTGGAAAATCCCACGGGGGCTAAGCTCATCGGTGTTGAGTCGTTCGTTCGCTTGTTCCCAAATTCGCGGGGCGCTCTTTTCGTCCAAGAGTTCATCAATGTCGAAATAGCGCTTGAGTTCCAGGTGCGTCCAGTGGTACAGCGGGTTCCGCAGAGTTTGAGGCACGGTCTGGGCCCAAGCCAGAAATTTTTCGTACGGTTCGGCATCGCCGGTGCAGAATCGCTCGGGAATGCCATTGGCTCGCATGGCCCGCCATTTGTAGTGATCTCCGCCGAGCCAGATTTTGGCCAAATCGCCAAGCCGCTTGTTCGCGGCCATCTCAGCCGGTGGCAAATGAGTATGGTAATCAAGGATTGGCTCATTCTCGGCATACTCATGGTAGAGCCGCCGGGCGGTCTTGGTGCGGAGCAAGAAATCTTCATGGATGAACGACATGGCTGGTTTATTGAAGACCGAAGGGGCCCACGAAGGGGGCCCAGATGAGGGGACAAAAAAAGCTGCTTGCATCACATAGGATAATGCAAGCAGCTCTCTTACGCCCTAGGAAAAAGAGGGCGAGAGGCGCCGCCCGGACTCGAACCGGGGATGACGGATTTGCAATCCGTTGCCTTAGCCACTTGGCCACGGCGCCTAATTTTGCCCACGTCAAATATCCTGAACGCTTCGCAACGTATCTTCGGACAAGTCGCCAGCCGAACTTGAGGGCTAACCCTATTTCGCTGCCGTCTATGCAAAGTTAAGCAATCAAGGGACTTCGGTCAAGTGTGGTCACAATAGCGGTTGCGTAAATCGGGCAGTTTATGACCACTTTGGCAGCTACGGCGAGACCGCCAAGCGAAGCCGATCTTTTACAGCCGCCGGTACAAGGGACTCGATGGATGAGATACCGGTTCACAGGGATTGGCTGCCAAGGCACCGTTCGGTGAGCTAATTCTGGGCCGAAGGAGCTTACCTTGATCAAGAAATTCCTCAGTTTGTTGTTGGGCCAGTTAGGTTTGAACCCGTTACGTTCCAACGTCGAACCCCTCATCCGCCAGATTGCTGAACAGAGCTTGGTGGAAGTTTGCCAGGTGGTCGAAGGCCGCCTAGCGGGAATGAGCGTTGCCGAAGCCCGCGGCTATGTGCGTGCGCGGGCCACTCAAATCGTGATGCACGAAGCCCGTCTGGCGATTGCGAAGTCCACGGATGTGGAATTCTCATCGATGGCCGACATAGTGCGTCAGTCCACCGAGCGATTGATTCCACAAGTGATCCGCAAGATGCAGGCCGCAGGTCAGCATGCCCCACGTGTCGCCGCCTGATCCGCTATGTAATAGCACTTAACCCTCTATGGAAACGACCGACTATCTCTCGTTGCCGAGTCTGACGCAAATTCACGCGCGACTCGCCGCCGACAGCCATCGCGTGGAACAAATCGTAGATGGCCAGTTGGAGACCAGCGGCCAATTGGATGTCATCGAGCGGCTCTTTCACGCCACCTCTGCCGAAGATTGGGCGGGGATAACAGACGCCACCCGTATTCTTGCCAATCTGAGAGCTGAAGAAGTGGGCGCCGAGGTTGTCAACCAAGCGCGCCAGCTCTATGAAGAAATAATACACGCGAAGGCTAGCCTCAAGCAGCCCAAGCACCTGACAAATCTTTTGGCAGCCTGTCACGCGGTGAGAAGCCGTCCACATTCGTAGTGAGTATTGTTCTTACATACTCACTCATCAGAATTACCAATACCGATAACCGTAGGGAGAGTTATTGACAATCGGCTGTTGATAGCCCGTGTACCAGGCGAAGGGTTGGCCCCCTGGCCGCGTCCAGGCGGGGCTGTACATTGTGGTGAACGGCATGGTCGCCGCGGTCGGACGACCTGGCGTGAAGCCGTACCAGCGCTGCGAAGCCAAGCGATCCATCCGTTGCTCGGCCCGCAGTTCAGCTTTTTGCCTGGCGAGGGACTTTTTCGGTTTTTCTTCGCTGCCGTAGTACCACTGATTGTGATCTGCCTCGGCTTCAGCCTCGGCGGCTTCGTCTGACCGCTGGGCATGAACGTGATTGGATGCCCACATTTGACAGAAC
>JBGTMM010000239.1:0-6812 GCA_041743635.1 Bythopirellula sp. | reverse complement strand
GTTATTGTCCCGCTTTGGATTGGGCAAACGACCAGTCGATGGGTGTCATCTCTTTGACGAGTTTTTGAAGTTCGTTGATCGTGTCGAGAACCTGTTGTGTAGTTTTTCCGGTACGTGCCATGTAGGCCGCCGCAACCCCTGCCGCTGTGCCGGTGGACCATTCGGTGGGATGCAATCGCGTGGCTGAGTTGGTCAAGAAACTTTGAGCCATCGTCTTGCCAGCAACGAGCAAGTTTTTAAGGCGATAGTGGGTGAGCGCACGGAACGGTACATAAAACGGGAGTGTGTCGTGCGCCGCATGGACATATTCAGGAAACTTACAATCGGCGAGCGGATGGACATCGGCAGGATAAGCGCCCAGCGCGATGCGGTCTGGAAAGACGGTGCCTGTTTGCTGCTCGGCCGGGCCGGTCAAATCTTGAAACATGAGCACAAATCCATCGAGTCCGATGGCTCGGCGGGTATCGCGGATGTAAGGTAATTTGGCCAAGCCGTGCCCAGTGCCTAATTCCTCACCAGCAAGTGTGATTTGATCGGGCTCAATCCCGGCGGCTGCATGTTGACGAAACCATTCATGCCAACCCAGCGCACGCTGTTCGGCACCCGCCAAAGTTTCTAAGTTAATGCCCCCCTGCCAGTCCTGAAGTTCCCCCGCAGTAGCTTCGCGAGATTTGAACAAGTAGCCGAATGGATAATCATTTCCTCCTTGTTGCAGTTTGCCGGAGTAGCCCCAGTTTTGCAGGCACAAGTCGCCAGGGGCCGGTTCTTCGTCACCCCGAAGCCGTCGGTAGGTCCAGATCAAGTTCCAGGCGTCAGGCTTTTCGGAGTAATCTCCCAAGCCAAGCCTGTCGGGATTGCCGCGAGTTGCGGGTTGTTCTTGTGGCTCGGCATGAAGCTTTTGGACAAAGCAGTAGACAGTCGATTGCCCACAGGAATCGTTACCGCTGGGTTCTCCCTCCTCGTATTCCACGCCCTGCAAGTATTGCGTGTTGGACAGTGCGAGAATTTCTCCCCACTCCGTGGCTTCAATGAATACGACGGAATTTTCGGCGGGGGCAGAAAATCGCAAGATTTCCTTTACGAATCTTCCGGAAGGTTGCTTGGAATACCAGTCAGAGAGTTCTTTTGAAGGGAGTCGGTCATAGCCGTTTGAAGCTAAGCCTTTCCTAGGGATCCGCCGGACACACAGAAAAGATTTAATCTTGGAACCTGTTGCATCAAGTTCCACCTGCTTCACAACGGTCTCGGAAAAGACTACGAGTTTGTCACCGAGTGCCTCTTGCAGCGGCAAGAGTTGAGTGCGGAGGTATTCTTGTGGCCGAAAACAAAAGCGGCTCACCCAGCAATCGCCGCAATCTTTCATGCTTGTGAGCGTACTCAGAAAGTTGGGGGTGATATTCCGAGGATCGCGGGCCAACTTGGCCACGCTGAGCAGCGGTTTACCGGTCTCCTTATCCTTGATCGTGTGCCAGGCCTCGTCGACGGCCGGCACGCCACTGGACGTGAGCTGCCCCCCCACCCAATCGGTCGGTTCAATGAGCGCGGTTCTAGCGCCTGATTCCGCCGAGGCAATCGCCGCCGCAAACGCCGCGGTCGAACCACCCGCGATCACAACGTCGAAATCATCGTAAACGACCACCTCTGGAGCAGCCGGCTCGGCGCTTAATCTCATTGTGGGGACGCTCGCCAGCGCGAACGCGAGCAAACACGATATGTAATTTTTAAGAATCGTCATGCGATCAATTATTTTCTCAGACAAGTGGTTTAGATCTTCTTGAACATTTCTGGGCTAACGGGCTGCGACTCTTCCATTTTGCGAATTTGCCAATTGAACAACGGCCAGAACGCTGTGGCCCCCATCAAACTAAGTCCGCCCAATTGGGCCGAAATTATGTAACGTCCCACAGCCAGTTGCGATAAGCTAAGCACGGCAAGCGCGATCCAACCCGCGCCTAAGAGGGCGATACACATTCCCGGCAGCAGCAGAACTGGAGTTTCACGATACTCCTCGGGATAATCCCGGCGAAAAGCCGCGCGCACCGGTCCCCAGAGTCCCATCGGCCGAGCGCGCCGGTAGAATTGCACCAAAGTGGACTCCAACTCGGGCTGAGTCATCAGGGCAGTGAGCCACCAGCAGATTGTGGTGAAGCCAATCGAGATCACCGCTTGCAGCATGGCCATGGCATCGGCATTGGCGGGACTTACCGCGAGCTGCGCAGCCCACCAGTCCCAGAAGGGCAGCAAACCGCCAAGTCCCCAATAGACGATCGGGCCGCCGATCATAGCGGCTAACCACGACGCGAAGTTAATCCGCCACCACCACCATTGTGCCCAGAAAAAGGCGCCCGAGGCACCAAACATCCCAGTAATGAGAGTCGCGATGCGGAATAACGAGCCGGCGGTAAGCATCACGGCCACACCGGCCAAAATGATCAACAGCATCACAATACGACCCACCCACACGCTCGACTTGCTATTGGGATCGAGCACGCGGGAGTTCGGCAGCAAAGGTCGCAGCACATCATTCACGGCGGTTTGCGCGCCGTAATTCATCAACCCGCTCACAGTCGACATGACGCTCGCCAAGAGCGCGGCCATCGCCATTCCCAACACGCCCACGGGCAGATGCTCCGCGAGCAACATGCTGTAAGCCTTTTCCCGTTCTTCGGGCGGCGCGTGGTACATTTCGGGATGCTCGACCAACACGCTCAAGATTGGTAGCGTCAACAACAGCAGCATGGCAAACAGAGCACAAGCTGCCCAAATCGGTACTTTTGCGGCTTCACGAGCATTAACGGTGGAAAACATCCGCTGTCCATCGACGTCAACACTGCCACCACGGCCCACGGTTGGCACAATCATCCAGGCGATCACTAACAACGGTCCTAGAATCTCATGCCCTGGCACCGGTAAAACCGCGAGAATTTCCTCGTGCTCGGTAGGGTGAGCCGAAGTCACGGCCTGGGCTAAACCCACGGGCCCGTCGTACTTCGCCAGGATGCTCAACAAGAGCAACAGGCTGGCTACCAAAATCACAACCGTCTGCATCACATCGGTGATCAATACGCCTGCAAATCCCGAGACCCAGACATAAATCACGAGCACCGGCAGAATAAGCAGCAGAATGCTAACTTTGCTTTCAATGTCAAAGATCGGTCCGAAGATCATGTATGTTCCCAATAAACCGGCACCGATCCACGGAATGATATTTACCGCAACGGTAAAGAGCGACGAATAGATGCGGACAAATTTAGATCCCCGTCCGCCGAAGCGTAAGGAATAAAATTCCGGGCCCGTGCTGATATTAAGCAAGCGCCAGCGCACGGCGAACAACAGCGACACAATCATCCACGCGACGGCAAACCTCGAGGTGTAATACCAGGCGACTGGCAAACCAATCACGGCGGCCAAGCCACAATACAGCGGCGCGACGTCGGCATTCATGGCTGTCACTGCGTAGGAAACACCGCTGAGCCAACCGGAGACATTTCGCCCGGCCAAATAAAAATTTTCTTCTCCACTGGCGGAAGATTGCATTAAGCGGCTAGCCACGATGCCAATGACAAAACTTGCCACCAAATAGATCGCAATGATCGTCAGATCGATCCAATGAACGGCGGCGAACAGCATGAATGTGACCAACGAGAGTGACAATGAAAACCTAAATCATCGCGACGGGCTCGCTAGCGCGGCTCGATTCATAGATGGCTTCAACGAGCGTCTGCACTGCCGTGGCTTGCTGTGCATTAGCGCCCTGGACCTCGCGTAGTGCGATACTTTGCAGAAAATCTTGAAATTGCATCAGGAAAAAGTCGTCTTCTTTAATCTGCAGAGTGGTATCCACTAGCTTGCCATGCTGTTGTTGGGTTAGATGAACTTCAGAGCCGAATAGCTCGAAGGCCAACCCCCCACGGTCACCGAGCACGACCATCTGCGAAACGGGTATCATCTTGCTGGGATAATTGCCTGCCCAGGCAACGTGAATTTCAAGTGTCGTACCGCCGGAGAATTTGATCAGAGCTTCGGCGGCATCTTCCACGTTGCAGACGCCGTCATAGTTGGGTGGGCCTCCCCACATATCCTCGTAATCATAGTCCTTCATTCTACGCCCGAAGTTTTCATACGTCTGACCCAAAACCTGCACAGGTTCGGGAAAGTCCAAAAGGTAAAGTGCCAAATCGATCAAATGCACTCCCACGTCAATGAGAGCGCCCCCGCCGGAAAATTTCTTGGTCGTGAACCATTTTCCCAGGCCAGGCACTTCGCGGCGCAGAAACAGATTGGCCCGCGCATGATAGGCGTCGCCGATTTTCCCTTCCTGAACCAAGGCATGGGCAATGCGACCCACGCCGGTATAGCGATGCACATAGCCTACCTGGAGCACGCGGTTATGAACTTCCGCCGCTTGGGAAATTGCATGGCATTCTTGCACATTCAACGCCATCGGTTTTTCTAACAACACATCTTTACCGGCACTCAAGGCGGCAATCGTGAACGGTTTGTGCAACCAATTGGGTACACCAATCACGACCGCTGGGGTCGAGCGGTCTTGCCAGAGCGCTTCGGGCGATTCCGCGTAATGCGCTCCGTATTCTGCTGCAAGTTTATGACCCAATACGGGATTGATGTCGACAACCCAACCGACTTCCGCTCCTGCCTTAAGTGCGGCTTCCGCATGTTTTTTGGCGATTGCGCCTGCTCCAATGATGCCAATTTTCATTCCGCTGTACTTTCTCGTAATTGCGACGAGGGTATTTTCTTCGAGGATTTATTGAGTAACAGGCATTGCAGGCTGTTTCCAGTGCGGGGCTTTTAACCGGTGGCGTTCGCTGTTCACGACCGCCAAGGAAACAAACCGGCTCTCGACGGGATTATTCGCCAACACGTCCAAAATCTGACGAATCACGAGCGTTTCAGCGCGGTCGATTTGCGCTTTCCCAGCATCAAAGAAATCCAAAATGCTTGCCATGGCGCGCACAAAGAGTGAATCTCCGGCGACTTCCACATGGACCGATGAACTCCTTGTAACCAACGTGGCGGCAAAAGGAACTTCAGCAAGCGAGTTAAAATCTATAATCGCCGTGCGGCCCTCGCAAAACTGCAAAACGACTTGCGGATGTTCGCTTGATCCCAGCCGCATTACCGCTGATACGTCGGCACCCAGGCAACTCACAGCCAATTCCACGGGATGAATCCCGTATTCAGCGAAAGTGGGTCCAGACGAAGTAATAAGTATTGATTTTAGCGGAGCGGAAAGCTTGGCCAACTCGACCTGCACCATGCTTGAACGCAAGGCCGAGGCCGTTTGAATGGGCACATCGTAAGAATCGGCCATTTCAAAAATCTGGCGTGCAGTGCTTAGGTCAGGAGCAAAAGTCTTGTCGACAAACGTCGGTTTACAAAACGCCAACACGTGTTCGCACATTTCCAGGTGCATTTCAGGATTCGAGGGTGCAAGCACCATGAAGTGGTCGACGTGATTGGCCAGCATCGCCACGGAATCAAAATAATCCAATTCATTCTCGTGCGCCCACTTTTGGCTTGGGGCGGCATCCCCCGCTGTTGCCCCTACGATTCGATAGCCTCTGCTTGCCAGCGGACCGCGCAATGCCGCGAGATAGACTTTGGCGTGAAAGTTATCCAATTGAAAATCAACCAAGCCAATACGTTTTTCTGACATGCCAAGCCCTAAGCAATCGCGTTCGTCATGAAACCCGCACAATCGGCGGATCGACAGTTGGTGGTTTCAGGAGTCGTAATCGGAAGTCGTCGAATATGCCGTACCGCGAGCCAAGCGAAGCATTCGGCGGCCATTGAATGAGGATTTAAGCCGCGCTCGCTGACATTTTTGACGGTCGGAAAATGAGTGCGGAGCATCTGATTAATCAACGGGTGCTCGCTCCCCGAACCGGTGAGCCAAACGAGCGGCGGAAGGTCTGGCAACCTTTTTACCGCGCGCGCGAACGCCTCTACAGTGATGGCGCACAAGCTTGCCGCGCCATCGGCAATCTTGAGCCGCGCCACGTCGATGTGATCGAATTCATGTAATCCGGCGGCCTTGGGAAGTGGCCGTTGAAAAAAAGGTGCGGCGAGTGACTCTTCCACGACGGCCACGTCTACTGTCCCTTCCAGTGCGAGTCGGCCGTCCAAATCGTACGGCAACCCCGCCATCTCCTGGCACCATTCATTGAGCAAGCCAATACCCGGACCGATGTCGCCAGCGATAATTTTATTTTCCTTGCTCAACCATGTGACGCTTGCCACGGAACCCAAGTTGAGCATCAATGCTGGTCTTGGTTCGGTGGCCATCAGAGCCCAGTAAAACATGGCGACCAAGGGCGCGCCTTCGCCACCGATGGCCATATCATGGCGACGAAAATCGCTGACAACGGGTAAGCCAATGGCTTCGGAGAGCTGCCAAGGATTGCCGATCTGCAGGGTCAGCCCCTCACTGGGCATGTGACGCAGGGTATGGCCATGAAAACCTGCCACTTTGGCTTGCCTGACTTCATTGGGATAGGTTTGTGCCAATTTCTGAAATGCCTTCTGGTGATGATCGGTCAGCAGCTTCTCGAGTCGCAAAATCTCGGTGGTGGGAAAGTCGTTTTGCGTGGCTTCCAGGATCCGCCAACGCAATTGCTCGTCGTAGTTGAGCGAAATCCCTCCTAAAGGCTGCACAGCATCGCGGCCGTCAGTATCAATCACCGCAGCCTTCACGCCATCGCCCGAGGAAGAACTGACCAATCCCACCGAACGATAAAACGAGGGCCGAGACATATAAAAGCATCCCCCAAAACAGATCAAAAACTGGT
>JBGTMM010000238.1:0-5470 GCA_041743635.1 Bythopirellula sp. | reverse complement strand
TTTATCCCAGTTGATGATCATCGGGCGCCGCCGCATCCGGCCGATGATTTCTCCGATGCCGCCGGTGAGCCAAAACACAAGTCTTGGCGTCGGCACGTTCCACACTCCCCGGCCCAATCCCGCGGCGGCCAATCGGCCTAGCTCACCATAAGTCACCGTGGGTCCCGATGTGATGTAATAAATTCCCGCGCCCGGATTGTCTAGTTGCACGCGAGCCCCGCGCTCGGCAATCTGGATGAGTCCAGCCGAGAGATCAGCGACGTGAACCACCGACATCGGCAGGCGGCGAAGTCCAGGAACAAGATGCATTCGGACCCGCAACACACTCTTGAAAAGTTGCAAGCTGTTGCGATCGCCGGGACCAAAGACCACCGGCGGGCGCACAATCGACAGTGGCACGCGGCTCGCAAATTCGCTCGCCACCTGTTCGCCCGCCAGCTTGCTCTCACCGTAGACCGAGACCGGCTGATTGAGATCCGCTTCTCGACGCGGAGTGTTAGATACGCTCGGTCCTCCCGCGGCCAGCGAGCTGACCATCACGACGATCGGCGGGTCGTCGCGTGCGGAGCACGCTTGCAGCACGGCCCGCGTGCCAGCGACGTTGTCGAGAAAGAACTGCTGACGATTCAGCGCCGCCACGCGTCCCGCCACATGAAACACCACGTCGACATTGGCCACGGCCCGCGCGAGCGCTGCTGTGTCTTGCAGCGAACCTTCACACACCTCAGCACCCAGCGCAGTCAATTCCTCCGCGCGCGCGGGATTGCGGACCAACGAGCGGACCGTCCATCCGCGGGCGCGCAATTCCGCCACAAGATTGGAACCGACAAAGCCGGTGCCACCGGTGACGAGCGCTCGTTGCATGGTGTGACCCTAAAATGGGAATCGCGGCATGGCCGTGCATTCTAACAGCCTGTTGAAAAACGCCATCGTAGCGTTTTTCAACCTCGCCAAGCGTCGAGCACAGCTCGCCGCGGCTCGCAAAACGAGCGTTTGATAACGCTCGTTTTGGCGTCGCATCCTTGCGCCGACGCAGGCGCGTTGTTTTTCAACGGGCCGCTAAATCCCTTCTGAATTTGCGGCGTTTTGGCGGTGCGTCAAGTGCAGTCGGCCACAGATCGCCAGAAATCGTTGATTGACCGGTGCGCTCCAAGCCGATTACAGTGGCAATTCCTTGCCATCTTCGTTCGTCAGGCCAACCGCGTCCATGCCTCATTTGGAAGTCATCCCCGTCTCCAACCGTTCCGAGCGCAAGTTATTTTTTAATTTTCCGTGGGACTTGTATCGCGGTGATCCGTACTGGGTGCCACCCCTGCGAATCGTGCAGAAAGAGCTCTTGAACTATCGGCATCACCCGTTTTACGACGATGCCGAGATGCAAACTTTTCTCGCCCTCCGCGATGGCAGGCCCTGTGGCCGGATCGGGGCCTTTGTCAATCATGCCCACAACAAGTGGTACAACGAGCAGCGGGGCTTTTTCGGATTTTTTGAAACGGTAGAGGACGAAGAAGTTGTCGGACGCTTGTTTGACGCGGGCCGAGCCTGGTCCGCCGAGCGCGGCATCGCAGCCATTCGCGGACCGATGAATCCCTCGCTCAACTATGAATGCGGCCTGCTGGTGGAAGGCTTTGACGATCCCCCCTGGTTCATGATGACCTACAACAAGCCGTACTACGGCCGCTTGATCGAGAACTACGGCTTCCGCAAGGCGCAAGATTCCTTTGCCTTTTGGGGGCACATCAGCATGCTCGAAGATGTGTCGAAACGGCTCCATTCGATGAGCCAAATTCTGTTCGACCGTTTTCCGCTCAAATGCCGGCCGATGAGCACCCGCAATTTCGACCGCGACGTTAAAACATTTCTGGAGATCTACAATCGGTCGCTGGTGTCGACGTGGGGATTCGTGCCGATGTCGGAAGGAGAGATTAAAAAGCAGGCCGCGGGGCTCAAGCAAATGATCGTCCCTGAACTCACCACCATTGCCGAGATCGACGGCAAGCCGGTCGGCACGATGTTCGGCCTGTTGGATTACAACCCGCGGATCAAGGCCATCGACGGCAAGCTCTTTCCCTTGGGGTTTATCAAGCTGCTCGGCCGACGTCAGCAGATCAAGCGCATCCGTTTGATCAGCACCAATGTACTCCCCGAATATCAAAGCTGGGGCATCGGCATCGCTCTGGTGGCACGACTGGTGCCCGACGCCCTCAAGTGGGGGATCCAAGAAGCGGAATTTTCCTGGGTGCTCGAGAGCAATGATCTCTCCTACAAAACCCTCAAGAAAGGGGGCGCGAAGGTCACCAAGCGCTACCGCTTCTACGACTACGGCCCGAAAGATACAACCGCCAACGCGAAATTCATGCAGCAAGACTGAGCCGCAGTGCGGCTTAGCGATTTCGACTCTCCCGCTTTCAGCCTACCGCCGATACTTCACAATGCACCACAGCGCATTGACCGCGTCCCGAATGCCGATCTTCTTCCCCTCACTGTAATCCCGGCTGTCGTAGCCAACCGGCACTTCGACAATCTTCTCGCCAAGTCGCGAGAGCTTGGCCGTGAATTCGGGCTCGAAGCCGAAGCGGTCTTGCTCCAGATCGAAGCGGTCGAGTAACTCGCGACGGAAAACTTTGTAGCAGGTTTCCATGTCGGTGAGTTGTTGGCCAGTGAGCAGGTTCGAAAACTTGGTGAGCAGCCAATTCCCCACTCGGTGCAGCCGCGAGGGGTCTTGCTTGGCGTTGGTCAAAAACCGCGAGCCGTACACCACGTTGGCTGCGCCGCTTTCCAGTGGCCGCAACAAGATTGGATAATCCCGCGGGTTGTATTCCAGGTCGGCATCTTGAATAAGCACCACGTCCCCCTGCGCTTCCGCAAACGCGGTCCGCAGGGCGGCCCCCTTGCCGCGATTGTAACCGTGGAACAACACCTTCACGTCCGGCTGTTTAGCGAGGTCCAACAACACGCTCCGCGTGCCGTCGAGGCTGTAATCGTCGACGATGATAATCTCGGTATGCACGCCAACTTCGCGCACCCGCTCCACGATCTCGGCGATGGTGTCGCGTTCGTTGTAGACGGGGATCACCACCGACACGGCCAACGCAGTGCGCTTGCGACGAATCACAGGTGGCAGCGTATCAATCGCCTCAGCGGACTTTAAGTTTTCTTCCGCGGTAGAAAGCGTTTCTTCCAGCCGCTGCAGGTAGCTGGTGTCAGTCGTAGTCGTGGATGTTGGCAAGTCCACGTTAGCGGCCAATTGTGATTTTTCTTGTGCGGTTTGTTGATCGAGCGAAGTGGTCATGAAGGCTCACTCTGGGGGGTTAGAGATTGGCGTTCGCGGGGGAAGCGGGGAAGGATTCGGCGGCGACTTGCCGTTCTTCAATCGGTAGCGGCAACGCCGGCCAAGGAATTTCTCCTGCGCGCACGCTGGCGTCTTGCACACGGTGATTCACGGGGATGTACGCGGTGCTTGCCGGGTCGGCGTACTTCGTGCCGCGACCCCACAACTCGGCCACGCGGTCGCGATATAGCAGCACCCATTTTGGTTCTGGTTTCTCGGCTTCGGCCTGCATAATAGCCAGCGGGTTTTCATAGTGCCGGTCGATGAGCACCAGATCGGGGTGCTCGAATTCCAGAACTTTCGTGCCGTCGACGGGTCCGGAATTCGAGCTGCGATTCCGCAACCCGCGCGCTACGCCTAGCAAGAAATCGAAATGCATGTCGACGACTTCAAGCGGATAGCAAGTGTCGTAGCGGCCATCGAAACCGACCGTCACCCGGGGGGCGAGGGCGGCGATCGCGTATTGCGACCAGTTGAAGGACGCCACCAGCTTGCCGTCCAGCTTGCGGTCGGCCATGAATTGAATCGCATCCACGGGAAACCGGCCCCGATCCACCGGAAAGTTTTTCAAGCGGTCATCGAGCGCAAAGCTTTGTAGCGCAATCGCCGCGAGCAATGTCACAATCACCGTCCGTCGCATCCACGGCGAGAAGGTCAAGGTCGACGAATTTTCGCCGTTTCTCGGCAACAAGCGACGCAGCGACGATTGCAAATGCTGGGGAATCCAGAACCCGCACAACAGCGCCACAAACGCAATGTGCCGCAGATGGAGGGCCGACTGCCAAACCACCAACAGCAGAATCGCAATCTCCACCCAATCTCGCCGTTTTTGGGTTCCCAGCAAACTCACCGCGATCACGCCGAGCATCGTAAGCCAAGGCCAAAACACAGGATCGCTGGGATGCGGGGCGAGCCATTCGGTGATCTCGGGACGTGGCTCGACGAGCGATACCGCGAGCCACTGGTGCAGATGCCACCCATAGGGATTGATGAACGTCGCCGCGATGCACGCCACGCCCACCAGCGTGAGTTGTCCTACCCTCGTCCAAGCGACTTTCCGGCAGGGCAACAAAAGCCTGCGGGGCAGCAAAAGCTCGACGATTCTCCCGCCGAGGTACGCTCCCACAATACAAAGCCCCGCGACAAACCCGCCGTGTGAATTCACCCACACGATGAACACCAACGGCAAGCACCAGAGGAGTTTTGCATCAAACTCGCGTTTCTCGTGCCAATCGCGAAAACCACGATCCAACAGCACCAGTGTCACCGCACACAGCGCGAAGCTCAACAGTTGCGGCCGGAGCGGAAAGAACGGCTGCAAGTTGGTGGTCACCACCACCATCAGGCTCCAACTTACAAAGGGGTGCACGCCATGTCGGCGGGCGATCCAAACCATCGCGAGCACGATCCCCATGCCCAACAAACACTTGGCGAGCAGCAAGCCCGACACGCCAAACGTGTCGTAACACCCGGCGAGCGCGAGTTCGGCGAGATTCTCATGATTGATCCACGGATAATCGACCGCCGTGAAGGTGTGGGTCGCGGTTCTGGGCAGTTTGCCCTCGGCGATCCAGTCTTGACCGTAGCGGACATGGCCCCACAAATCGGGATCGACGAGGTTAAAAGCCAACGGCCAGGCACATGCGAGCGCGAATGCCAAAATCGCACCCCAACGAAACAGCCGCATTTCGCGACGCGCGTTCTCGGCAGCACAAGCCGTTTCATGATGGAGTGAAAAAGAGGTGCTCATCAGACGCTGCTACAAGGTGAGAGGGAAGTTGCACGGGTGTGGACTGAGCCAGTCGGCATTTCAGGCAAAATCCGCACGCCTTGCGCGAGGCTCCAAGTCCACCCCCAACTTTACCCCGCGGCACAGCGGGCGCAGGTGCCGCCCAGCAAGGTTCAGCATGATCTCGGCGGCCGCCGCTCATTCAAGCCTTGCAATGCGTTTGTTCACCACAACCGGTGGTGGCGGAAGCGACAAGTTATCCCCCAGGCGACATTTCTTTTCGGTGCTAGCGACCTTCAACAAAGGGAAAAACCGCGGTTTTGGATTCTCGCTTGGCAGTTATGCAGGCTTTTGGTAATTTCCCGTTCCACTCGTCGATTCGTCGATTTGCAATAGGCCGACACGGAAGG
>JBGTMM010000237.1:0-9069 GCA_041743635.1 Bythopirellula sp. | reverse complement strand
TGCAACCGGCTGATCAACGGCATGCAGCACGTTGCCGAGGTGCGAGTGCGGGTTGAGCCGTTTGAGACCACAGTCGGTGGGAATGTGGCCACGAACGCGCTCGATCACGGTTTGCCGTCCGACATGCTCGCGGTCGTGCTCGAAGAACTCGAAAGTGCTGCGCGGGGCGGCGGTCTGTTGGGCTTTCCCCTGATGCGGCTCAAGGTGACGCTTGTGGGGGGCAAGGTCCACGAAACAGGAAGCACCGAAATCGCGTTCCGCACCGCGGCAAATCTGGCCTTCGACGCAGCGCTCCGCGCGGCGGGGATCGTGCTCTTGGAGCCGATCATGCGGCTAGAGGTTTCCACCCCCGATGCCCACGTGGGGGATCTTATTGGCGACCTGCAACAACGCCGGGCGATCATCAACGACCAAGAAGCCCGCGGCGGCCGCACGGTGATCCACGCCGAGGCCCCGCTGGCCGCGCTCTTCGGCTATTCCAGCGCGATGCGCAGCCTGAGCCAAGGCCGGGCGAGCTGTTCGATGCAGCCGAGCACGTACCACGCGGCGCCGGAAGAGGTGCTCAAGAAGTTTTTGTAGTCCTCCCCTCATGGACACTGGATATTTCCCAGCATTCCTCGATTGACGTGTTTCCGCAATCGGGTGGACAAGGGGATCGTATCTGTTACCCTGGGTGTTACTTTTGCAGTGCGGATTTGAGCGGTATCTTGTGAATTTCAGCGGAAGAGCTTTTTTTCTCATACACGCTGATGCTTTTTCGCGGTTCTGTAATCATCGGAATCCAAGCTATTTTTCGCGGAACGTGCTTTGGCGCGTCACCGGATCGTAAATACTGAACCTCACTGCGGGACTGAGCTTTACTCAGTCCCGCACCTTATCTGCCATGCAGATCGTTTTCCAGGAAATCAAATGATAACCCTTCGCGCATACCGACTTCGATTTCTGTTCCTACTGGCCGCAGCAATTCTGCTGACTGGCAATGTCGTGCATGCCCAGATCGGTGACCTGCTGTGGGAAGAAAACTTCAGTAATCTTGATAACTGGATCAAGGAAACGGGCAACGGCAACTGGGGGTGGGGCAATGGTGAGCTGCAGTACTACTCGCAGAACAACGTCGATATAGCCGCGGTTCCGGGAGAAGCGGACAACACGGCCCTGCGGATCACCGCCAGGCAGCAGAGCGGCCCCGGCATCGTGGATCAATGGGGTAACCCATTGAACTACACTTCGGGCAAGGTGATCTCAAAATCCAAAGTCTCGCTTCAATACGGCATGATCGAAACCCGAGTGAGAATTCCCAACCTGGATTTGGGGGGTTGGCCTGCCGTGTGGATGCTGGGAACGTCGAACTGGGATTGGCCCCGCAAGGGCGAGATCGACATGATGGAAATGGGCGGCAAGAAGATCTTTCGAGATCTGCACGACGGGCACAATGGCGGCAACGGACTCAACAACTCCACCGTCAACCAGACCGTAGGCGCGAACGCGATCTTCTATTCCGACGGCGCGGTAACGCCACAGAATCCTTCCGGCGCGGCCAGCATCGCCTGGGATCCGAATGATGAATATGCCCGTCCCTACTACAATTACTCTGCGGGGCTGACAAACCGTTTTCTGACTTACCGCACGTATTGGGATCCAAATAGCCTGCGCATGACGGTGATCGACAACGGAGTCGAACACGACTTGTTTGCCGCTCCGTTCCCGATCGACGACGATTCGGACGAATTCCGGAAGCCTTTCTACCTGATCGCCAACATGGCCGTCGGTGGCGCCTACACGGACGCCTACCAACTTGGAAATCCTGCTAGCGGCCAGCCGGTTTCGATGCCATTTCCCGCTGAGATGTACGTCGATTATATCCGGGCCTACGAGTGGAACGGTCAGGGATCTGTCCACTTGGGTCCGCCGACGGCTCAGAGCAATTCCTATGGCATCTTTACCGACAACACACCCACCAACGGCAAGCTGACTCCCGGCCTCGACGCCGAGATCTTCGTCTGGGAAGGAACTCTCGCCGATTCGGCGATTCCTCCGCTGGAGGGCGAGAATGCCATGTCGTGGCAGACGACCGGCAAGGGGTGGTTTGGTGCTGGTGTGATGTCCCATCAGCCTCTTAACTTGTTCGACTTTGAAGAGGGACATCTCAATTTCGACATCCAGATACCCGCGAACGTCAGCTTCAAAATCGGAATCATCGACGCCTGGGGCAACCAGCAATATGTCAGTTTCCCGGCCTTCCAGACGACTTATGGACTGGTCCGCAATGGGCAATGGGATCAAGCGTCGATTCCGGTGAGCGACATCCGGGGAACCGCCATCGATCTGCGCATGTTGAGCTATTCGTTCGTCATCCTCGAAGAGAATGGCACTGCCGCCAACTTCGCCGTGGACAACATCTATTGGGATTCGCCGATCGTGGCTCTCGATGGGGACTTCGATGGAGACGGCGACGTCGACGGAAGGGACTTCCTCACTTGGCAACGTGGTGAATCTCCGGACCCGCTAAGTGCTGGCGACTTGGAAGATTGGCAAGACAACTATGGTACGACGGTCCCCGGTGGCGCGGAGACAGTGACCGCTGTGCCAGAGCCAAGTGCGTTACTACTCACTAGCTTGGCATCGCTCGGCGTGCTTTTCCGCCGATATTCGTCATAGCGATTGCGGACTCGGCGATGTTGGTGAGGTACATTACGCCAGTTGCGTTTTTAAGAGGACGACAATTTAACCCGTTTCATAGGGCGCGATAAACTGGACGTCACATTTCTCAGTTTCTCTCTTTCCCAACTTGGAGATATCACCAATGACATTCTTGCGCAGGTTTCTTGTGGTACTTTCCGCAACGTCTCTGGTAGCTTTTGCCGGCGATGCTTCGGCCAACATTCTCTTGAACCCCGGCTTTGAAAGTGGGTCCGGCGCCGACGCGGCGGATTGGAACGAAAACTTCGGGCCTGCGGGTGCCACGGCCCGTAGCAGCGGCATGCCGAGCAGCGGCAGCTTCGCCGCCCACATGTCGTTTGATCATAACGCAAATCCACCTGCTGCTGGAAGCTACTCCGTCTCGCAGAACCTAGGCGCGAACGTCGTCGACAACGCCGATAATTTTGATCTTTCATTCGATGCCAAACTCGATTCGAGCGATACCACCGGCATGAACGCGTTTTATCAGTTATTGTGGCTCGACCAGGACGGCAGTCATGGGGGTGGCGTCAAAGGTGAAACACTGACGTCGCTGTTTGACCTCGGAATTAGCACCAGCTACCAGACGTTTAGCGTTCCTAACATCGATGCCCCCGATGGGGCAGACTCGTTCGAGCTTCGCTTTCAGATCGCCGCGGGCCCAATTCCAGCAATCGCTAACGGACTGTGGGTCGACAACGCGTCGCTCGCAGTGGTCGGCGGAGCTCTCTCCGGGGACTTCGATGGGGATGGCGATGTCGACGGAAGGGACTTCCTTGCTTGGCAACGTGGCGAATCGCCGGACCCGTTCAGTGCTGGAGATTTGGAAGATTGGCAAGCAGCCTACGGTACACCTGCCCTTGGGGCCGCGGAGGGAGTAACCGCAGTGCCAGAGCCGTCAAGTCTACTGCTGCTTCTTTCGTGGCTTGCCGCAGGGGGCATGGGGCGACGCTCCCTTCTTCGCGCGCATTCTAGACTAATCACGCCAAGGCATGACATGCGCCGCAATTAAGACAGTTCGCTCTGTCGCGCATGAGGATCACCCATTTGCGGTGTGAATTCATCCCGAGTGGCAGAGCGAGTTAGAGGCCCCGTGAATTGCGCGAGGGCTGACGCATCCCGCTCGCCAATGCCCAGCGAGCGGGGGACGTAAGTCCTCTGCAGAAAATTGCAGGTGGCCAATAATCGTTGTGGCACGTCGCCTGCAAACTGCGATAATGAGCAGCGTACTATTGTGTCAGCCCCTGATTCAGTTCCTCGCTGCACCAGGCAACCGCGCTTGTGAGCTGTGTTGCGTTTGGGAACCGCGATATATGCGGCAAGGGAATGCGAAGAACGTTCAAGCTTATTGTGCTATTGAGACGGAACTCGCAACAATTGTGGACAAGTTGAACAAGTTGACCAACATGAAGAAAAACGTCGGGAATTACGCTGTTTTTCTCTTTTAGAGAGTAATTGATTTATGGACAAATTGATCAAGTTGACCGAAATCAAGTCGGCATGGCTTAGGGGGTGTAAACCTTGATCCGTTCCACCGAGCGCGTGGGTCCATAATAAACGCTTGACCGGCGCAGACATTGCGCGAGGCTGACGCGTCCCGACGCGCTTAGGGAGTTTCAATCCGCTCGATGTCTTTCATGTGGCCAGCGTTCATCGAAGCGCCGGCCACCACCAAGAGCGAATTCTCTCCACCAGGGAGCAGGCGATGGAAGAAGCGCGGCGTGGCAAGCTTGCCCGCTTGTTCCCACTGGCCGTCAGCATCGGTCAAGCGATAGAGCACGCCGTCGGTTCCCGAAGCATACAGGCCAGAATCTAGTCCCCAGGCCGAGACGCCAAAACCTTGCATGTCGTCGCCGGGAAGCTCGGCGGCCTTGGCCCAAGAATTAGTTTGAGGATCAAAGGAATAAACGTCGCGCTTGATGTCGGCATATTCATCCATCCCGCCGAGGACCCAAAGGCGATTGTTCCAGGCGGCGACGGCCAGCGCGCGGCGTTGGAACGGCGGTTCGGGAAGTTTTTTCCACGTGCCCCTATCTCCAGCAGCGATATCGTAAACCAGGGCATCGGTTTGCCACTCTCCGCTGCCACTTTCACCAGACAGGTTCCAACCGCCAACGACGTAAATTTTGCTATTGAGCACGGCCGCATCGTGCGAGGAACGTCCTCCGGCGGGGAGGGGAGTGAGCGCGGTCCATGACTTGGTGGCTGGATCAAAGCGGGCGAACTCGGCCACCGAATGCAGGTCGGCTTCTTCCTTGCGTGCATTACGAGCATTGAGTCCGCCGATGCGGTAGAGCTTCCCCTCGCAGCTCACCAAGGCCAGCCCTTGGAGCGGGGTTTCCATTTCGAGAAGTTCCCATTTTTTGTTGGACCACTCGATTTGATCGGACAAATTGAGGCGCGCGAAAGTCTGGGAAAGATTATCCCTCGAATGTTGATGTTCCCGGCCCGTGTGCCCGCCGTACACATAAAGCCAACCCTCTACCACCGCGCCGCCAAAGCTGGAAATCGCTTCGGGAAGTTCGGGACCATTCGCCGCGGAGGGCCGTTGGGGGCGTTTTTTGGACGAGACTTTCTTGGCCTCGGTTTTCGCATCTTGATTTTCAGCAGGCTTGGCCTCTCCACTCGCTGTGTGGTTGAGGGTGAGCGTGGCATAGTGCGACTTACCCGTGTATTTTTTGCCGTTGGACTGGCCGCTCTGATCTTTTTGCGTGTGGTTGGCCATCAAGCCGATGGTGCCCGAATTGTCGACATTGAAAAACACTTTGCCATCGGTGCCGGTGACTTCTTCGCTCATCTCGCCGGTGGCATCGATCAAAGTGACGGGGACCTCGGCGAGCGGCTTGCCTTCCCAGAGGACGGTCGCACCAATGCCGCCGGGCTTTTGTTCGGGGACGATGTCGAGCGTGAGCTCCTTGGTGCGGTCGTAAGTTGGCAGCTTGCCATCGGCGGCGGGCAGCACATGTTGCGAGTAATAGCAGAGCAGCGAACCGGCATAGACGCCGTATTCACAGACGGTTTCGATGGCGAGGGTTTCCTGCCCCTCGGGGAGTTTCATCGTGAGACCGACATAGCCTTCCCCTTCGCGTTTTTCGGTCTTGAGCTCGTGGCGTTTGCCATCAGCGGTACGGGCGAAGAGCTTGGCTTCGGCAATCGGGCCGGGCAAGTGGTAGTCGTGGTCGTGGGGCCCTTCGGAGAAGAACAGCAGGCCAAGCGTTTCGTCGCCGGATTTTTCGGAGCCAAGCCAAACGAAATGGGCCGCGGCGGAGTTGCTGATTGAAAGCAGAAAGGCAAAACAGAAAATGCTTAGGATATTATTATTTCGATTCTTCAACGGAGTGCCCCTTACTGTTCTTATTATGCGTTCTTGTTAAGGATAAAATGGTTGCCAACGACCATGCGAGCATGATTGCAGATGGCTCAGGAACAGAAACCAAATTAGAAAGCGGTGGGATGTCTACAGCGATTCCATAGGTAAGCTGCCAGATCGACAAATCTTCCGAGTCCACGATGCCATCACGGTTTGCATCACCATCCGCAGCCGTGGCTCCACTCAGAATGCCAAAACCCCGCTGCCAATCAAGAAAGTCCCTGCCATCAACATCGTTATCACCATCGAAATCGCCAGGAATTCCGGGTAAAGTCGTACTGGTCAACCACAAGATTAGGTCGTCGAGATCAGCATCGCCATCTTGGTCCCCGTCACCTTCAATGAGAGTGGCACCCATATCAGTGCCGTTATTAGGAAGCCATAGGAAGAAGTCATCATCATCAACGTCTCCATCGGCATCGAAGTCGCCGTCATTTAGGTCTTGGCCAATCGGAGTGGCAAAGCCCCAAGCAGAGGCAGAGAGACCGTAGTTAATTTGAGCGCTTCCGTCGGCGTCAGTATACGCCAGTGACGTTGGGCTTCCTGTGGTTGATGCAAAACTAACTGTTATCCCGCTTGGCACAACAACCGTAAAATCGAAAAAATGATTTACACCACTTGCAACTTCGTTTACGATCACGCCACCCGGCAGGTTTCCGTTTATTGTCCAAAGTTGTGTAGAATGGTCGTAACCCGCTCCAACCGTAAACGTGCCAACTCCTCCGAGTGTAATGGTCGATGAAATGCCCATTTCGAGGTCGATTAGCGTGCTGTCTTCAATGCTTTCTATTTCTAAAGTGCTCCCGGCAGCAACAAGATACAAAGCCCCTCGGAACGATGCTTGGCCTTGAGGATTAGCGAGAGTTAGAGAGAAAGTGCCAGTCGCGCTTGAGATCATGTTTCGCATATCTGCAATGGCAATGCCTTGACCATCGGCCAAGCCAAGAATTGACAACGCCGAATCAACCGTTGGAGCAAATGTTGTCGCATTGGGCGGCGTAAGATTTTTGGCGCTTGCGGCAGATATTGCAGAGGCTAGTCCAAAATCTCCAGAAGCCAATGCCGACACTCCGGCTGTTGCTGCTATGTCATCGAACATGGCGTCGTCTTTGTCATCAAACACTGGAGGAGGAAACACATGCGCTTGAACAAATTCGATGCTTGCCTGCTGTTGTGCTGTATCGATCCGCTGGAAAACACCGTTTTGTGCGAATCCTTTCTGCGCGACGCTGAAAACAATAAATACTACCAGTACCCAGTTGGCTGAAATTATCCTCTTCATAACCTTCCCTCCGTTCAAAACCAAAAGTGCATCAAAACGTGGTGTCGATTTCCTCTCCCGCGCGAGTAACGAGTGCTCTCAAAACGTTGTAATCAATCTCTTCGGGCACAAAACGTACCGAGCCGTCGAGAAAAACAAATTGCGCTCCGCCACGATGGTCGCTCTTAAAAACCCGCTGGAGTGCTGGTAGATTCGACGACTGAGTCTGGTTGTAGAGCGCCATCTTGTAGTTCTTATAGAAAGACCACTGAATATTGCCCCAAGATAAAGCCCAGTAGCTTTCTGCCCACGTATGATCTCCCCACATTTCAACTTCCGGTAGCTCGGGGAAAGGAAGGCCAGCGATATTGTAATTGTTTTCGCCGATTAAGAACGTGTTTGACGTGCCGTCGGTAATATCCGAGGTAGGCAGATGGTAACGAGTTTCCGTATCTTTCAATGAAGATTTTTGCTGCTGTGATAACGAAGAAAAAGCTAAAGAGGGATTGTAAAATGCGCCATCGGTTTCCTTGTTTAAACCATATTCGGTGTAAACAGAAAGCATGTAGCTACCCGGGCCTAGTTTCTCACCGGCGGGCTCAAAGGGAACTTCGCGAGGGAGAGCCATTGACGGACAAAGATAGAGTTCGATCGGCTTGCTGGTGATAGCAAGATTTTTCGGGTCTATGACGGGTTTTGTTAAATCGTAGGCGGCATAGCGATTGGCTTCTTCTAAGAAGGGAAGCAGCAGCACAAATGCGCTACCAAGTTGGGTATATTGTTCTCCAAGGTTGGGATCATATTTGGAATAAAGTGCGCCATGCCCGCTTAGCACTTTTGGTGGGGGCAGAGTCTTATGCGTGTCGTGGAAAAGTTGTACGGCCATTCCGATCTGGCGAAGGTGACTGCGGCAAGTGCAAGTCCGAGCCGTCTCACGAGCGGCTTGGATCGCGGGGAGCAAGAGCGCGATAAGCGCACCGATGATCGCGATCACGATCAACAGCTCTACAAGCGTGAAGCCGGTGGGAGAGGAGCGGCGTGTTTTGACGGATGGTTCTGTGAATGTCATCGGAAACTTTCCGAGCGAGAATCTCTGCTATTTAGACCAATGATGATACCGAATATCATTGCCAGTAGTGAAGTAGGCTCGGGAACGGAAATATTTAAGGGGGAAGGGGGAAGGGGGAGGGCGGAAGCAAGCGGGGAACCGCGACCGGTGTAGTTTCGCTGCCAAACGAGGAAATCCCGGCCGTCGGAGTCGCCGTCGCCGTCGGCGTCACCCACGGCGTCAACACCATAGCTTGCTTGCCAGTCGGCCAAATCGTCGTCATCAACGTCGCCATCTCGGTCGAAATCACCGCTTGGGACCAGAAATGTGTCGACGCGCAATTCCTGAAAGCTGGAGTGAACCGATGATGTAAATCGGACACGAAAGTCCGCGGAGTAGGCCGGCAAAAAATATTCAAAACGCAATTCTTGCTGATCAGCCAGACCGAACGACGTTTCGACTTCTCCCAGAAATAACTCCGTGACACTCAACAAGTCAGCGTTTGTCCCCCCGGTGATGGTTGTCCCCTCGAGCTTGACGATCTCGATGCTGTTTTCATAGACGCTCGCGGCAAAGTCCGGATTAACCGTGGCGGCAGTCTGCACGATCACGCGGGTGCCGTGGTTGTTGGAATAAGGCGCGCCGCTACCAAAGGAGCCACCGTGATTAAAGATGTTGGCAAAAATGCGATAGGTATTGACCGTTTCCGAG
>JBGTMM010000236.1:0-3850 GCA_041743635.1 Bythopirellula sp. | reverse complement strand
CAGGGCAAGCGAATTACTCGGCCTCGAAGGCGGGGATCATCGGTTTCACGCAAACCGTGGCCCGCGAAATCGCCGGTCGCAAGGTAACCGTCAACGCGATCTGCCCTGGGTTCATTGCCACGGAAATGACCGACGCCCTCGGCCCGGCGGTGCAGGACGAAGTCAAAAAGCGGGTTCCCGCCAAGCGGCTGGGCGAGGCCGAGGAAGTCGCCGATGGCGTGCTCTTCCTCTCGAGCGACTCGGCTTCCTACATAACGGGACAGATTTTGGTCATTGACGGGGGCTTAACTGCTTAGGAGAACAAGCTTTGCCGCGCCACGGTCGCTCAAGCCGACCTAGACAGCCACTTCAAGAAAGGCTATATCTTGACCACCTTCGCGAGTACGGTCTATTGTGAAGAGTTTGCAAAGCTTTCCTCGGCAAAATTGCTGTGACAGCACGTTTGTTTTTGCGCTTGGAAAACTAGGGATTGGAACACGGCACCAACGTTTGAAGTCGCTGCGGGTTTTAGGGGGTAACCTTCCCGCGAAATCGCGACTTTATTGTCATATTTCATTTACAGGGTTAAAGGAGGACCATCCAAGTGGCCTCAACATTGGAACGCGTAACAGACATCGTGGCGGAGCAATTGGGCGTTGATAAAGACAAGATTTCGCCCGAAACCTCGTTCGTGAACGACCTGGGTGCCGACTCGCTCGACACCGTCGAGTTGGTCATGGAACTCGAGGAAGAATTCGACATCAACATCCCCGACGACGCCGCCGAGAAGATCCAAACCGTCGGTCAAGCCGTGGATTTCATCGAAAATAATAAGTAACTGCTCGCGTGAGCAGTTTTCCGCACGGCTTAGCTTGTTGGTGACGCCGTGGCATGATTGACCAAACACATCCGCGGCGTGGACAAACCCACGCCGCGGTTGCTGTTGGTTGCCCTCATTTTTTCTCAATGTTTCGTCTCGCTGCTCTCTCTCTCCGCCGAAGTCCTGGCTAGTTCAATTGCCTGATGAATCGCCGCGTCGTTATCACCGGAATGGGAGCCATCACTCCCCTCTCCTGCAAGGTCCCCGACCTTTGGCAGAGAATTCTCGCGTGTGAAAACGGCATCCACGAACTGCGGTTGTTCGATGTTTCCGAATATAAAGTGCGCTTCGGCGGAGACCTGCACGGCTGGTCCGTCGAGGGTTATATCGATACCAAAGAAGAAAAACGGATTGACCGATTCACTCAATTCGCCCTGGTCGCGGGCATTGATGCCGTCATGGATGCGGGCATCGACTTCACGCAAATGGACCCTTTCCGAGTCGGCGCGATTATTGGTTCGGGCATCGGCGGCGTGGGTGAAATTGTTTCGCAGCATAACCGCCTGCTGGCCAAGGGACCCGACAAAGTCTCTCCTTTTACAGTCCCCAAGATGATGCTCAACGCGGCCAGCGGGCAGCTCTCGATTCACTTTGGCATTCGCGGTCCCAACTTTGCCGTGGCCACAGCTTGTGCCAGCGCCACCAATGCGATGGGCGAAGCGTACAAAGCCATCCGCTACGGAGAAGCCGAAGTGATGCTCACGGGCGGGACCGAAGCCGCCATGGAACCGATTAGCCTGTCGGGCTTTTGCAGCATGAAGGCGCTCTCCACGCGGAACGACAATCCTGCCGCGGCCAGTCGCCCGTTTGATCTTGATCGCGATGGCTTCGTGCTTTCCGAAGGGGCTGGCGTGCTGATCTTCGAAGAACTCGAATTCGCGCGAGCGCGCGGAGCCCACATTTACGCCGAAGTGCTCGGCTACGGCGCGAGTGCCGACGCGGGACACATCACTCAGCCTGATCCCGAAGGAACCGGCGCGGCCCGGGCGATGGTCAACGCCTTGGTGAACGGCAAGCTAAATCCGACGGACATCGACTACATCAACGCCCACGGCACGAGCACGCCACTCGGCGATAAGGCCGAGACGATTGCCGTGAAACGGGTGTTTGAAGACCAGGCCTACAAGCTCAACGTTTCGAGCACGAAAAGCCAACTCGGCCATTCACTCGGTGCCAGCGGCGGCATTGAGCTGGTGATGTGCGTGCTGGCGCTCCGCGATCAAGTGGCCCCGCCCACGATCAATCTCGACACGCCCGATCCCGATTGTGATCTCAATTACACACCCAACGCCCCGCAGGAGCGGCAGATTCGCCGCGTGATGAGCAACAGCTTCGGCTTCGGCGGGCACAATGCCTCGATCATCATCGGGCAACTGTAGTGGGGAGACTCTTCTAATATAATGGGTCCGTCGACTCCTAAATGTCAGGCGCGACCTAGCCGGAGGCACACTTGCCTCCGAGTTTCCCGGACCAAAGTGTTGGTCCGGCTGGGTTGTCAATTATTCAACCCCCCAGTCCCTTGAGCACATAATTGCTCGAACCGGATGGCTGGGGGCAATTGCGTAGGTAGTCCAATAACTCCGTCATTTGGGCCGTTGCCAATGCGATGCACGAATCGGCTCCGCCGTAGTAGATACGGATTTCGCCGCTCGCTTTGTCCAGCACCCAGCCGCAAGGAAACACCACGCCGCCGACATCGCCCTGACATTCGTAAGATTCTTGTGGCGCGAAGATCCAATCGTCGCTGCGTCGTAGCACTCGGCTGGGGTTCTCTAAATCCAATAGCGCCAAGCCGAGACGATAAAGACAACCAGCGGGCGTGTGCCGCACCCCGTGATAGAGCATCAACCACCCTTCGGGCGTTTCAAGCGGCGGCGGGCTGAGGCCGATTTTATTGGCGTCCCACCAAGCCCCTTTGCGGGCGTGCATGAGCACATGATGATCGCCCCAATGTTTTAGGTCGGGCGAAAAGGAGAGCCAGATGTGCGCGCCAGAACTTCCCGCAGAAACGGGCCGATGCAACATGGCGTAGCGTCCCCCAAACCGCCGCGGAAAAACCGCCGCGTCTTTATCATCCGGGGGCATGACCGGCCCCAGTCGTTTGAAGGATGTGAAGTCTTTGGTGCTCGCCAACGACACCAGGGGACCGCTATTCGAGAAGGCCGTATAGGCAATCAGCCATTCATCGCGGTCTTCAACCCAAGTGAGTCGCGGGTCTTCAACCCCCCAGGCTTCTTCGGGAAATTGATCGGGGCTGGGCGCAAAGCTCGGTTTCTCATCGATCCGCCAATTGGAAATGCCGTCGTTGCTGCGGGCCACGGTCAAATGCGAATGGCCACGGCGATCCTCCACGCGCACGAGCAGAACTGTTTCATTGCCAACCTGACACGCGCCAGCGTTAAAGACGGTATGCGCGGGATAGGGCCAATCACAGGTCGTCAGAATGGGATTGTCGGCGTAGCGGTGAAACAGTTCAGGAAACGGTTGAGGGAGTCTACACTCTCGAGGCATTCTATAGTTCCTTCCATCCGTGGTCGCATAAAATTGGTTCGTTTCCCTATTTTGTCAGCGCGGGCAGTTTTTGAAAAGGTCAAGCTCCCTTTAACCGGCGGTTGCTCGCAGGCCTTGCTTCGCGAGCGTCGTCGAGAATGGCAATCTGCAGGTAAGCAAGCGTCGATTCAGCGCCTTGATTGCGATTCACCCCCTTGGCAGAAAGTCCGTCAAAGCACGAATGGCTCAGAGGATCCACGAGCGATTGTTGCAAACTGTTCTGGCCGAAAAACCAGTCTCTGGCACGGCAAAATGTTGTGAGGTGAGCCGCATCGCCGGTGAGTTCATGGGCGGCAAGCGCGGCTTCAGCCATCGTGGACGCTTCGACCGGCTGTTGATCGTAGATTGCTTTTTCTTCGCCGTACTCGTACCACCCGTCGTTGCCAATCGGTTGGAAAAAATTGTCAGCCGTCGTCACTTGCTCGAGAAAATTAAAGGAAG
>JBGTMM010000235.1:0-11392 GCA_041743635.1 Bythopirellula sp. | reverse complement strand
AAGCGATCCAGATCGCTTGCATCCGAAAGCTCTTGGTCATACTCAACACCATGATCAAAAACAACACTCCCTGGAAAAATATGGCAATTCACTGATCCGATCAGTTTCCTTACTTGACATTTAACACAGTCGCTCCGTGGTTTTTAGGGAGAATGGCCTCAAAGTTTCTCACAATGGCAAGCAGGACGAGGCTACGACGCGCATGGTGATCTATATGCGTAATCGTCAGGTGGTCGTCGTGATGACGAACTGCCGCTATGCAAACAGTAGGTAAAAATCTCGACCGCCGTCTTTAAGGCACTGCGCAACTGAACGTGAATCACCGCAGTTACGGAGGCTATCGGCTTTCAGCTGTTAACATTCTTTAATGTTTAGCCGATAGCCGATAGCCAACAGCCGACTGCCAAGGTATTTGCCTCCCCAATCAGCCTCAAAACCGCAGCGACCGTCGTTTTTCGGTAAATAAAAGCCACAATCTTGCCGGAACGCGTATTATACAACCCTTTTGGCTGTGCTTACCCGCTATAATAGAAGGATGTTCAGTCGCTGATGTGGGGCAATATCGACTACCGACATTTGTTCATTCGTTCTCTTTAAGCCGGTTCGCTGAGTCTCATTTGAGCGCTGTTTGATGTGCGTGACCATGATGGTCTCGCAGTGTTAGTTGTGCGTGACCCATACGGTCACGCAGTGTTAGTTGTGCGTGACCCTTATGGTCACGCAGTGTTAGTTTAGAGATTTCGCTCCAGAGTGGAGCGTGCTTGGATTGGCCAAGAGCGTAATGCACGACGCACTGGCCGTTTTTGAAATTAGTTGCGTGCAAGGAGTTTTGACGTGTCGCAAGGTACCATAAAGAAGGTTACTGACAAGGGTTTTGGATTCATCGAAGGAGAACGCGGAGATATTTTCTTCCATTCTTCGGCAGTCGAAGGAGGAGGATTCAATTCTCTCCGTGAAGGCCAGTTGGTCGAATACAACGAAGCGCGTGGTCCGAAAGGTCCCTGTGCTGAGAATGTTAAGGTTGTGTCTTAGTACATAGCCTTACCCTGAAATCCGCCCGTCGGCCCATTGGTCGACGGGCGGTCAAATTTTTATTCTTGCCATGAGCCTGGCTCTTGGCGGATATCACAAGGTTGGCTTGGCGACAGATCCAACAGCTTTGTGAAGAAAGTAATATGTCCATGGATAGCAGCAAGCCGGCCCCGCTCTTCGAAACCCCAACGCATGGTACGGTCTGCCCCGTTTGCGGCAAGAAATCTTATTCGGCCGCTGGAATTCATCCTCAGTGTGCCGTGCAGCAGGCGGACGCCCCTCGACAGGTTGTTCTCGCCGCTCAGAAGAAAGAAAAAAAGCAGTTGGCCGACGCGAGCAAACTGCTTGGATTGCAGAAATAACTGCTGGGGGGTGCATCTCTAATGAATCTGGAAATAGTGCCAGATTCAACGCGACTGCTTAATTGGAGCCTGCGTTGAGAACTTCGTCTCCAGCCCTTGTGGCAAGTGCTCGCCAAGTGACCAGATCAATGTCGTCATTCATTCCTTGAACCGAGCCATCGACAAGTCCCACTTGAACCTGACCTGGGTGGAAACTACGCGCGGTGACAATGGCATACGTCGGTGATCCGGCACTTCCGTTCTTACCTTCTTGCCAAGAGTTGTAGTCCGCGTCCACGATTTGGCCGTTGAGCGTAAATGGCACCAAGGTATTGGGCGTGAGAGTCGCTGTGAAACCCGTGTGATGCACGCGGCCATCGGGCCATTCCGTATGGCCCGTGTCCTTGATATTGGATGAATCAGCGACGGAAGCTACTAATGTCGAGGCTTCCTCGGCCGTGTCAGGCGCTTCTTCGGGTGGCGAACCGCCATTGCGCGTGTAAGGAGTCCAAGCTTTTACTTCCGCGGTAAGCAGGGTATTGCTTGTCCCGTCCGTGAACTGAGCGAGTGGCAGGTTGCTGTTGGGATAGAACGCACCGTCGCCGGATTCAAGCGTTAGGGGATTAAAAATAAACCACGTTCCCATGTTGAAACCGTAATTGAGGGGATAAAGCAAGGGTCTTCCGCCTCCCGCGTCACGAATTTCCAAGCTTTTGCTATCTGTAGGACACTGGAACACGTCGATTTTTACGCCACTGATGGCTTGCTGGTTGTCCCAAGCGGTTTCCACATCGACGAGATTTTTTAGATTACTCTGTTCGAGGTAATCCATAATCCGTCCATGAACGCCCCAGGAGCCGTTATTGGCCGTGGTGGAAACACTCAAGTCGACGTTGGCACTCGGCGGGAGTTTCTTGTGCGCACTTTCATAATTGAGAATTCCGAGGCCGAGTTGCTTCAAGTTATTGGCGCATTGATTACGTCGGGCTGCTTCTCGCGCGGCTTGAATAGCGGGCAGCAATAAGGCGACTAACACGCCGATAATGGCAATCACGACCAGCAGTTCCACGAGCGTGAAACCTCGTCGGTGGCGGTTACTGTGTTTTCCATGCATTTCTGATGTTCCTCGTTTTCGCTTCTCTGTTGTGGAATGAACCTCTAATGTTCCATTTATTCGCAGGCTTCGCGGATTGTAACCGCACGAGTGGGGTCTAGAATTAAGCTGTTGGAAGATTCAGCGGCAATGTCGATTTGTGCGACACTCATATTTTCCCGTGAAAGCATTTCCTGCGTGCGCATTCCCTTGCAATATCAGATCATGTTGCCGCTCTCCGCGGTGGCCTTGGTGAGCTTGCTCGCGGTTGGAGCCATCAATGCACGCTTGGCGACCCAAGAGACGCAAGCCTCGATTGATCGCCAGTTGCAGGGGGTTGTCCGCGTGCTGGCAGCTTCAAATTTCCCGCTCACCGATGCCGTGCTACGGCAGATGACAAGTCTCTCGGGAGCGGAGTTCGTGTTAGTGGACGACGGCGGCCAACGAATCTCGGCGAGTTTGCCCGCGGTTGCGGATGAACTACCAACGACGCATCTGGTCGATACCAGCGAAAAAGTCGCGCTCGGTCCTCAGATCGCCGTAAACGACAAGCCATATTTTCATTCGGCGATTCAGCTCGAGCGTCCGCTGGGTGCCATCGACTCAGGAGTTTTGCACGTCTTGTTTCCTCGTGAACAATACGACGCAGCTTGGCGCAGCGCGTTTTTGCCGCCGCTCGCGATTGGCGTCGTCGCCGTGACAGCGGTGGCCGTGATGACGCAGTGGATTGCCAAGCGCATTAGCCGGAATCTTGCTCACCTGGGGGCAGCCGTCCAGCGTCTTGCCGGAGGTGAGTTCACGCCGCTCGAGTTGCCCAAACGCGATGATGAAGTCCGCGATTTGGCTCTCGCCGTGAATCAAACGGCCACACGACTGAGTGAATACGAGCAACACGTTCGACAAACCGAGCAAGTGCGCACCGTGGCCATGTTGGGGGCGGGGCTCGCCCATGAGATGCGGAACGCGGCAACGGGCTGTCGTTTGGCCGTTGACCTGCACGCCGAGAATTGCCAAATCATCGACGATGATACGCTGGCGGTGGCGAAGAATCAGTTACAGCTTATGGAAAGTCGGCTGCAGAGTTTCTTGCAGTTGGGCCGCGAGAATTCAGCGGCAGTCAAGCAACCCATTGAATTGGTGGAATTAATCGAAGAGCTCTTGCCACTGGTGCTTCCCGCCGCCCGACACGTGGGAGTGGGCGTCGATTGGCAACCGCCAGGAAAAAAGATACTTGTCCTTGCCAACGCGGATTCGCTGGGGATGATCGTGGTGAATCTGTTGCTCAACGCCATTGAGGCTGCTCAGAAGCAATCGTCCTCGCGAGAATCTCCACAAGTTTGTGTACGTGTGTCGCAAGACTCCGCAGCGCATGCTGTAGTTGAAGTCAGCGATTCGGGGGCCGGTCCGCATGGAGCCGTTGCCGAAAAGCTGTTTCAACCATTTGTCACCACCAAGGCCGAGGGAGTAGGATTGGGGCTGGCCGTCGCTCAACAAGTGGCCCACGCCCATGGGGGCGAAATTGACTGGAGCAGGGAAGGTAATCGCACGCATTTTCGACTGCGCTTGCCGCTGATGTCTGGTTCGCCCTCTAGGGAAAGGAATGGAGCGCATGTCGAAAATCCTGGTGGTTGATGATGAGCAGACAATTTGCTGGGGATTGGAAAAACTTGGCAAGTCGTTGGGACATCAGGTGATTGTCGCTTCCTCGGCGGAGCAAGGGTTGCGACTTGCCGCCGAGTGTCAGCCCGACTTGTTGATTCTCGACGTGCGGCTTCCGGGCATCGACGGCCTGAGTGCGATGGAAGAGTTTCGCCGGCTTCTGGGATTGGCACCCATCGTGGTGATCACCGCCTTTGGCGAGTTAGCCACGGCCGTCAAGGCCGTACAAAATGGTGCGTTTGAATATGTGCTGAAACCGTTCGATCTCGATGAAATACGCGGCACGATACGACGGGCATTTCTCGCGACACAAAGCCGATTGGGTACGGAAACTGATTTGCCCGTCGATGGCATGCTGGGCAAGACGCCGGTCATGCAGGCCGTGTTCAAGCAAATCGCGCTCGCTGCGAGCGCCGATGTCGCCGTACTCTTGCAAGGGGAAAGCGGTGTCGGCAAAGCGACGGCGGCACGGGTCATCCACCGACACAGTTCGTGCGGAACCGGGCCATTCGTGACAGCAAATCTAGCGGCCCTCGACGCATCGCAAGCCGAGATAGAATTGTTCGGTGAAATGACTGGCGAGTTAGCACGTCCAGGGTTGCTGGTCGAGGCCGACGGCGGCACCCTGTTTCTGGAAGAAGTCACGCAAATACCGCTCGCAACGCAAGCGAAACTCTTGCGCGCCCTCGAGCAGGCAGAAGTGGTTCCCGGTGATGGGGATCAACCTGTGAAGCCCAATTTTCGGATGATTTCGTCGACGGATCGAAACTTGCCGAACAAGGTCCAAAGCGGTGAGTTTCGGCAAGATCTGTTTTATCGACTCGCCGCCTTCGAGATTTTACTCCCACCGCTGCGTGAACGGCAAGCAGATATTCCTGTTCTGGCGCGATGTTTTGCGTTCCAACGGCGTGGCCGTTCGGTAAACTTTGCGGAGGAAACAATCAACGAACTGATCTCCAGAGCATGGCATGGGAATGTGCGTGAACTACGAAATGCTATCGATCATGCCTTAGTGGTCGGCAGGGCAGGTCTGATCTTGCCCGAGTACCTGCCCGCGCCGTTACCTGCGTTTCAGCTTGAGCCAGGTGCGCCCGACTCGCAGGGATTGCTCGGTGAATTGGCCAAGCAGTGGGCCGACGACTTGCTTGGCGATCCGCAGTCAGAAGGATTTGTGTACGAAAAATTTCTCCAAGAAGTCGAACCTGCACTTTTAGAAAGCGCGATGGACCGGTTCGCCAATGAGTGCGCTCCGGCAGCTCGGGCCTTAGGTTTGCATCGCACCACGCTCAAACGCAAACTCGATCAATACGGGATTGCGAAGTGACGGGTTTGCAAAACTAGTAACGATCAACCCATTGCAATCGCCCGGGCAAGCGGATGCAAGATGGCCTCGACCGCATAATTGTCAACGACCTTAAGACAGACCTCCTGCAGGCGGTTTAAAACTTCAATGTAGGTTTGTCCGGGCTGCAAGCTGCCGTAGTGCCGGGCTGTGACGTACACACTGAGCTGATCTTCTTGGAATTCCCCCGTCCGAATTTGGAAGGCATTGGTGCGTGACTCGACGCTCAACCGGCATTGCAGACGACAATCGTCGTCAAGCGCGATCGTAATGTTCGGCTCGTGATTGATGATCGTCGCCCCCGGGAGCGAAGCCAAGCCTTCCACCGCCGGGCAAATTCCGAGCGCTTCGGCCACCAACTGGTTTTGATTGCCGCGATAGTTGAAATCGAAGCCCATCAGTAAGTCGAGCGCTTCGCAATCGAGTGGACTCACCGAAAGAGCGTAAGGGGCGATCTCGAGCGCGTGGCGATGCTGGTCGAGAGCCGTATCGAATTGTTCAGGATTCACAAAGCCAGAGGAAATTCGGCGAGGCTCCACGGTACACCAGCGATGGCTCGCCCGATCCTTGTCTTCCTCCAGGATGAAATCGCGATTCTCCCGGGCGTAAAAATTCCGCATCTCGGGATAAACTTTTTGCAATTGTTCAAAGAAGTGCAGCACCGTCTCCCGATTGCTGGGAAGTTCCATCTCGGTGCTGAGATTCATGTTGACATAGTAATCGTCGGCAAGCGAATGGTACGAATTCATCGTGTGGAAATATCCAGGTTAGTGAGGGCCGCATGAATAGGACCAAGCGCCATCTCGTTGGTGAGTGTCTACACGGTCTGCTTCCCAATGGAGTAATAATTTCAGTATAGATGCGGAGCGGAAAGTGATAAACCCCGCGGAACTCGGCCACTCTAAGCTCCGTCAGAAAAGAATTTGAAAAGCCAAGAAAAGGCCGCGCCGCGGCTACGAAATTGGCTATGATAGGAGGAAAGGTTTTGGACATTCCCGCGAGATAAACAGATGATTAACGCGTTTGCGACCCAATTGGGATATATGGCCGTGGCCACATTAGAAGGAGAGCTCGTCGGGCTGTCTTTCGGACATCCCACGGCCCGTGTTGCCAGGGAATCGCTCGAGCGCTTCCATGCTCGAACAGGCGGCAAATTGCTCAAACAAGCGTCTCTCGAAGACTCCACGGAGAGCACCCTTTTCAGTGATCGAATAATCGATAGGCTCACGCGATTTGCCGAAGGGGAAGTGGTGGAGTTTGATGACGTGGCCGTTTCCACGGCCGGCATGACGGAATTCCAAAGACAGGTGATAGCCGCGTGCCGGGCGATTACTTGGGGCGAAACACTTAGTTACGGCGAATTGGCCGCCAGAGTGGGGCATCCCGGTGCGGCCCGTGCGGTGGGGACTGTGATGAGCAAAAACCGCGTGCCGTTGGTCGTGCCCTGCCATCGCGTATTGGCCTCGGGAGGCAATCTGGGCGGCTATTCCGCGCCACAGGGCTTGGCCATGAAGCGGCGTCTGTTGGCACTGGAAAAACAAGGCCAGGCTGTGGCGGCGATTTGACGGAGGTTAGCGCTGTAATTCCGCGAACGTTCAGATAAAATGCACCTATGGTCGACAACCTAGTCAACATCGGCGAAGTGATTGTGAATGGGATCGTCTTCGATCCTAAAAATGGGGAGCGGCTGCGGACGATGGATCTCAACAAGCTTCTCGAATCGATTCCTCGGTTGTTCGACCTCTTGGAAGAGCGGCAAGTGGAGTATGTGCTTGTCGGCGGGATTGCGATGCTCGTGTATGTGGAGGGCCGCAACACTCAGGACATCGATCTCATTGTTGCACGGAAGGATTTGGCGAAGCTGCCAGAGATTCGCATTGAGGAGGAGAATCCCGAATTCGCTCGCGGTTGGCTGGAAGAAGTGCGAGTGGACTTTTTGTTTCCAAGGAATAAGTTGTTTGAGCGGGTACGCAAGGACTTCTCCATCAACAAAAGGTTTGCCGACCGTGACATTCCCTGTGCAACAGTGGAAGGGTTGTTGATGTTAAAGCTGTTTGCATTACCTTCTTTGTATCGGCAGGCTCGCTTTGATCGAGTGCGCACCTATCAGAAGGATATTGCCGACCTAATCGCAGGATATCATCCCTCGACGGCCCCGCTGCTAAAAGAGCTGTCGAAGCATCTGCTGCCGAGCGACTTGGAAGAGATTAAGAAGATTGTTGACCAAATCGAGCAGGAAATTGTTGAATCGCAACAACGTTTTCGTGATCAGCAATAACTTTTTTGAACTTAGGAACGAGAGTGCAAAAACTTACTGGGCAGATTGTATGGGTTCTTTTCGGCCTGAGTTTCCTATTCTGCTCGGCTGCCTCTGCCATTAGCATTAATCTTGTCTACCCTGGAGCGAACCTATTTTCGGCTACTCATGACCCAGCGGCCAAAGATGCCATCAACGCGGCAGCGGCGGATATTTCCGCGGCGATTACATCCAACCTAAGCTCAATTAACAACGACGTCGTGATGGGCACGAATGGGAGCACAACCGCGACGTTCGATTGGCGTTACATATACGATAGTCCGCTTGACGGTACCACGGAAGTCACGATTCCCTCCGCAACAATTGCCGCTGATACGGTCACAATGTTTGTGGGAGCTCGATCAATTCTTGGTAGCACATTGGGCGACGGTGGGCCAGCCGGCGCAGGGTTTTCACTCAGTGGCAGCGGGTTCGGCAGTCAGTGGGTTGGAGCCGTGGCAAGCGCTGAGTCGCAATCGGAAGCTGCCTACACGCGCGGAGGAGGTCCAGTGATAAGTACGTTTACAGGAACAACTTTGCCTCTGCAGGGTGTTACGGCAAGCTATTCGATTGATACCGGTATTGCCTATGGGACGTTGTCACTCGACTGGGATGGCAATAACAATGGCGCGAAGGATACCGACACCCAACTCAACAGCTACTGGCACTTCGATCACACCACGCCAGTGGCGGCGAACAAGAATGACATTTACTCAGTGGCGCTGCATGAGATGTTACACGCGCTCGGCATCGGAGCATCGCAATCTTGGGAAGACAAAGTCTCGGGAACGAACTGGACCGGCTCGAATGTGATTTCGCTATATGGCAGCGGAACTGGCCTTATCAATCCGGCGGGAGATCACATTGCTTCCGGGATTATGAGCACCCGTGCGTTCGACGGCGTGGCCCAAGAAGTGGCTATGGATCCCACGATTACCGAGGGAACGCGGAAGCATTTAACCGCCCTCGATCTCGCCTTTCTGCGTGATATCGGCTATTCGACGATCACGCCGGTGATGTCGAGCTTTTCGCCCGCGGATTTTAATAGGGATGGCGACGTTGATAGCGGCGACCTATTAACATGGCGGAACGGTTACGGCGTGAACGCCAGTGGCGATACGGACAACGATGGCGACAGCGATGGCCGTGATTTTCTGTTGTGGCAGCGCGAATATACAGGGTCCTTGCCATTCACGGCAGCCGTTTCAGTTCCCGAGCCGAACACGCTGGTTCTGCTCGCGAGTTGCCTCATGATTTTGGGGCGGCGTCGCCGTTAAGCGGCTTCGAGCGGTCGACGCTGAGCGGCGTTCTGAGCCCAGCGTTTGATCTTCGCGGTAGACGGGGCTTCGTTACTGCGCAAGATGCGTTGCCCTTGCTTTGATTGACAGAAGGCCTGCATCTTGCGAATAAGATCACCTGTCCGCGTGCCGGCGATTTGTTCGGGACTGGTGAAACCGCAGGCCACCAGCAGTTGCGCTCCGTGACCGCGAAGTTCGGGAATTTGGCACACCAAGCGGGCCTGCAACTGCCAGTCGGCAATGGTTTGCGCCGAAATCTGACTCAAGCCCAATTCGGCGGCAACAGAGGTGGGGTTTGCATTCAAGAGGTCGGCCACCGTGCGAATTCCTACTGCCGTTAATTGCTTGGCGAACAGTGGACCAATCGAGGGGGCATCGGCGACGTCGCTGCCGCGATTCAAGTAAAATTGCGGCTCGTGTTGGCGAGGCGTGACCGTCTTTAACTTGGGGGCGGTTGGTGATTGCTTCTTGACGACGCGATGGGCCGGGGCAACCGCTTTCTTAATGTGTGTTCCCAGGTGAACCCATTCGCGAATTTGCGAGGCATTGAACCGGCCCAGAGAACCGGCAAACCGTTGGCCCCGATCGCTCCTCAGGAATTCGCGAATCGTGGCTTCGAGTTCGATTGGCACGGCTTTGCGCAGTTCGAGGAAGCTGCGAATACCACAGGCCGTCAACACTTGAGCGTCGTTAAGCGTGAGACCCGGCACGCTGCACAGGAGCCGCATGTGCGATTGCCACAGAGCGACGGTCTCGGCGGTGATTTGCTTGCGATTCAATTGGGTGGAAATCGCCGCCGCATCGGCAGCGAGCAATTGTCCCACATTCATGATCTGAATTTTGGCAAACGCTTCCATCGTTCCGCTGCCCAGAACAGGGAATTGGTCCAGCGAGCACTCTTCGGTCAAATAGAAAAACGTCTCGGCAGTTACACCCGCACCTCGCAGTTGCAGCACTGGATTAAGGTTGCCATCCTCGGTTTCACGAACCAAGCGCGTCAGGGTGGTTTGTGTTGTTGAAACTTTTTGTGGCGGTTCCGAAACGAGTTGTCGACGCAATCTGGCAAGATCGAACACTCGCGAGTTGAGCGATTCAAATCGCCTGAGGGCATCTAGGTCCTCGGTGAACACAAGAATCTGATGGCCCGCGCGGGCGAATTCCGCCAGCACACCCGCCATCGCGGCGCTGCCGGACCCGTCTTGCCGCAGGAAAGGCTCGTCGAGAACCAGCGGCAAATGAATTCCCCGCCGAGCGAACGAACCAATCAGGGCCAGCGTGAGCGATAAATAGAGTTGATCGTGAGCAGCCGTGCTGAGCGACCCAAGATCCAAGGGATGTCCCAAGTGGTCGATCACAATCGGCTGGGGGCCGTCGCGCTCGAGACGAATCTGCACAAGCTTGCCATCGGTGAGTTGCGCCAGAACGTCGGAGGCCCGCCAAGTGGCGCGCGGAGTACTTGTGCCTTGCGTGAACGGCTTAAGCGCCTCGCGGATCGTAATTTCCAATCGTTCCAACTCGAAGCGTTGTTCTTCCAGGCTGACGTTGCCCACCAAGCCGGCACGCTCCCGCTGGACATCGTGCCAACGAGTTTCCAATGTAGCAAGTTGTCGCGTGTGTGCATCGGCTTCGGTAAGCAGTTCGTCTTGACGGCGGAGCAGAGCTTCATAGTGGCTGCGCAATTCTGTTTCTTGCGGGTGCCGAGCGGTGTAATCCACCAACAGTGGATCGGCGTTCTTCACAAACTCCGCATGGTGCTCGCACCGGCAATGTTCCACCGCTGGTGACTGCGGACGCAGCAGTAGAGGTTGTCCCACGACGTTGAGTTCGCTGACCAACGATTCGCGGCGTTCGAGCAAATGTTCCAATCGTTCGCCCAAATCAAGCTGAGATCGCGAAATTTGGCGCGATTCGGTGGTGAACTGCTGACGACGAATGGCGCGTTCCTGCTCGGTGACCAAGCCGCAGAGCGTGTAAACCTGTTGCCTCAGCATCGTTGCCACGGGCGAAAGTTTCGTGTGAGAATCGTGGCCAAGGCAGCGACCCGGTTCGTGAGCCCGGGCCAACAACGTCACCTCGGCGTCGAGATCGTCGACCAATTTTTCCAGCACGCCCAAAGTCGTGCGGCTATCGGCCATACAACTTACGCGATCGGCTGTGCCGTCGGGGGTAAGCTGTGCGAGCTCCGCGCGGACCGCAGCCTCGCGGGCCTGCAAATCACCAAGCGCCTTGCGGCAAAGGGTAATTTCGCTTTCGAGTTGCTTGAGTTCATCGCGCTTGCTTTCCAAATTCCGCTCGCGCGATTGCCGCGTGACCACGGTTTCCAGCGAAACA
>JBGTMM010000234.1:0-3644 GCA_041743635.1 Bythopirellula sp. | reverse complement strand
TTCGTCGGAAAAACGAACATCACGAAGCCAGTCTCGCACAAGCGGGCCTGGCTTTTTCGTTTTTTTCGGCGATCTGAGCGTATTTTCACTGCCGCGATACCCAAGCCCAACCGTGGGGTTAACAATAAGAGTAGCCCCCGGCGCCAGCCGCGGGGAATTAATCTATAAGACCAAACCACCCAGCTTGCGCTGGCGGCTATTGAAATGATTCTTTTAATGCGATTACCAGTCGCTTTGCTTTTGGCAGTCGCTTTGATCCTAAGCGTCAGCGCCGGAATGCTCACTGCTGACGAGGTTGCTAAACAGGTCGATCAAGCGCTCGCCGCGGACTTGTTCGATGAGAACACGAAACTTGCTCCACGGGCGGGCGACGCCACCTTTGCCCGCCGAGTGTGGCTGGACATCGTGGGCGACATTCCTACGCCCGAAGAGCTGACCGCGTTTCTGTTGGACCCCGCGCCAGCCAAGCGTGAAGCGCTCGTCGCGAAGTTGCTCGCTAATCCGCATTACGGTCTGAATTGGTCTCGCTATTGGCGAGACGTGATTTTGTTTCGCGCACTCGATGAGCGCGCGCAACTCGTCGCCAATCCGCTGGAAGCCGACCTGGGAAAATGGCTCAACGAAAACCGATCCTGGAATGAGATCGCCTCCGAGTTTATCACCTCCCACGGCGATGTCCGCGAGGTGGGCGGCACGGCGATCATGATGGCCCAAGATGGTCAAACCGAGGAGATCGCCGCCGAAGTGTCGCGGATTTTTCTGGGTGTGCAGATTCAATGTGCCCAGTGCCACGACCATCCCTACGACCGCTGGAAACGCGAACAGTTCCATGAACTGGCCGCGTTCTTCCCGCGGGTGACCGTCAGGCCCGTGCGCGATCTTACCAAGCGCAGCTTCGAGGTCGTCGGTCAGGACCGCTTTCGCAGATCGCCACGTGGCAATAATGTGGAACGACAACCAACGGCCGAGCATCTGATGCCGGACTTGGAAGATCCCGAAGCACCTGGCACCCCGATGGAAGCCAAATTTTTTCTCACCAACAGCACGATTCCTTGGGGGACCAGCGATGAACAGCGGCGGCTGCAACTCGCCTCGTGGCTCACTGAGAACGAGTGGTTCGCCACGGCGGTGGTTAATCGCCTGTGGGCGGAACTCGTCGGCGAAGGATTTTACACGCCCATCGACGACATCGGCCCGGATCGCGAGCCAACGGCTCCCACGGCCGTCAAGCTCTTGAGCGAACAGTTTCGCATCAGTGGCTACGACATGAAGTGGCTGATTGCCACGATTTGCCAAACCGAGGCCTATCAACGGGAGTCGCGACCCCGCCGCGAACTTGATGAAACTCCGTTCACGGCCAACGTGCCGCAACGTCTCCGCGGGGACCAACTCTATAACGCAATGCTCTCGGCGCTGGACTCCGCCGAACAAGCTCCCAATCCTCAGCAATTACTGCGCGGCCGGCGGGGTACCCCGCGAGGCAAGTTCGGCGAAACCTTTGGCTATGATCCCAGCATGGGCCGCGAAGAAGCCGTCTCTTCGATTCCTCAAATTCTGGCGCTTATGAATTCCGGCGATGTAAATCGCGCGGTCGTCAAGAATCGTCAAAACGCACTGGGAGAATTGCTGGGAACAATACCGGACGATGACGACCTCACCAGGGAATTGTTTTTGCGGTGTCTGTGCCGCGAGCCCATGAAGAAAGAAATTGGCGCGGTGCGCAAGCATCTCAAAGGTGCCAACAACCGCCGCGAAGCGTACGAAGATTTGGCCTGGTCGCTGGTGAACTCCGCGGAGTTTCAGCATAGAAACTAATGACTAACCGCTGATGGACGCTAATAAACGCTGATAAAGAATTTTTAATAAGACATGAAATCTTAGAAACTAGGCGAATTGAACTCAAATCATTAGCGTTTCATTAGCGAAAATTACCGGTTCACGAAAGTGATAAAAAACCATGCATCGACTTCATCACATTACGAACGTTGCCACGCGGCAAGGCCGAGTGATTGGCCGGCGTGATTTTCTGCGGCACCTTACGGTGGCGGGTCTCGCCGCTGGCACCATGAGTTGGACCGACGCCATCGCGGCGTCGTCCGAGCAAATGCGCTCGCACGGCATGGCGTGCATCTTGTTGTGGATGAGTGGCGGACCGTCGCAGTTTGAAACTTTTAGCCCCAAGCCGAATCACGCCAACGGCGGCGAAACGAAGGCGATCCCCACCACCGTCCCCGGCATTCACTTTGCCGAGAATTTGCCGCACTGCGCGAAGGTGATGGACTCCCTGGCCGTGATTCGCTCGATGACCAGCAAAGAGGGGAACCATCTGCGAGCGACTTATTTGCTGCATCACGGTTATCTGCCGATGGGGGGGGTGAATTTTCCCACGATTGGTTCGAACGTGGCCCATCAAATCGGTGACGCCGCCAATCAACTTCCCAGTTACGTCCGCATCGGCGGGCGGCTGCCGAGTTCCGGTGGCGGTGGTTTCCTGGGCGTCGATTACGATCCGCTTGTGTTGCAATCGGCCACCCGGCCACCCGAGAATACAACGCCGCTCACCGATACCAAACGCTATGAACGCCGGCTGCGGCTGCTGAATTCGCTGCAAGGCAACTTTGCTTCGACGGGCGGCAAGCAAATCGTCGCCGATCAGCGCAAGCTTGTCGAACAGGCGTCGGACATGATTATGAGCCCACGGATGGAAGCGTTCGACGTCGAGCGCGAGCCGGCCAAGCTCCGCGAAGCCTATGGGCAAGGAGATTTCGCCGCGGGTTGCATCATGGCCCGACGTTTGGTGGAACAAGGAGTCACCTTTGTCGAGGTGGTTTCACGCGGTTGGGATACGCACTTTGACGGCTTCAATCGCAGCCGCGAGCTCACCACTCAAGTCGATCAACCCACCGCGATGTTGATCACCGACCTCAAAAATCGCGGCATGCTCGACAAAACGTTGGTGGTCTGGCTGGGCGAATTTGGCCGCACGCCCAAGGTGAATCCCCGCGCTGGCCGCGACCACTTTCCACGGGCGTTCAACGCGATGCTTGCGGGAGGCGGGGTGCGCGGCGGACAAGTGATCGGCGAAACCAACGACGCGGGAACCGAAGTGATCGAGCGTCCCGTGGCGGTAACTGATCTGTTCCGCTCGATTTATCACGGCCTGGGAATCGATGCCGATCAGGAAAACATGAGCCGCATCGGCCGACCGATCAAGCTCGTCGATGGCGGCGAGGTGGTACAGGAGCTTTTCACATAAGCCGCTCGCGGCTTAGCGCTACTTTCTCCCGATCACCGTCAGCGTCGCGTTGTCGGCATCGATCTCCACTTCACCCCCCAGCGGCAAGGTGCAATTCATCGTGGAGTGGCCGATGGGGAAATTCATCAGCACGGGGATTCCCAAAGGCTCAAAATATTGCCGCAGCACGCCCGCTGCTCGAAACCGCGGATCGGCAAGACGTTTCTTGCGTTCTTTTGCTTTGATGTTAATGTACAACCGACCCAACGGCATGAGGTCGCCCGAATCGCTGGTTGTTGGTTCCGTTCCCGTGAATTGTCCGACGACCGCCCCCCGCAAAGTTGCCAGCTTGCCCGCCGACTTAAGTTGCTGCAACATTCGGTCGATGCGGTAGGGTGCCTCGCCCACG
>JBGTMM010000233.1:0-3165 GCA_041743635.1 Bythopirellula sp. | reverse complement strand
GCGGCGATCTTCACCTACGGACTGCTGGTCCGCTACAACCATCGCAAAGGCTATGAAAATGGACAAATACGTTGGATCATGGATTCATTATGAATTCCCGGACACCCTCAAGTAATTGTAACTCTAACTTTTCCAGGCTTTGAAAAAATTGAGCTATTAATGCCAAGAGACGGTGATCCACTTATGATTTTTGAAAAGCTACCAGTAGTCCACAGTGTTGCCCCAACAGCAATAGCTATAATTAAAATAGCTCCAACACAAATAGATACCATTGACGGTCTAGTACGTCGGCCGTTATTTACTTGTCGACTTCCTTGTCTGGGCGTAGAGGGCTTTCGCACAGGCATAGGATCAATAGTCGGTCGAGGCGGGGTAGGCACTGGAGGTTCAAGCTCATACTCATCAGCCTCACTCATCAATGTGAATGGCTTTTGACATTTTTGGCAGGTAATTCTGCTGCCCACCTTCTCAGTCGGAATCTGGTACTTCTGCCGACAGTTTGGGCATCTGATTTCGACGATCATGATTTCTCCGACAGGATCGCTCTGTGTTCGAAATGAACTGGGAAGCTATATGCACAATAGCCGCCCCACATTTTTGCTGATAGCCCTGAGCTTAATCTGCGTGTGGCCATCGAGCAATTGTCCTACTTCTCCGCCACCACCGCGAACTCGATACGATGGCCGATGGCATGGGCGTAACGGCGGAGGGTTGTGATTATTGGTTGAAAGCCTTCCATCATCGTAGCCTGGGACAACGTCCCAGGTAATTGGTGTGCCACACACATTCTTTGGGCGAAGGCCATATTCACCTTGATGCCGGCGCGGACGAGGATGAATTTGGCTTTCAGCCAAACCATTGTCATTGACTCTCATGGTCCTGGGAAGTTTCCCCAGGCTACGGTGAGATAGGCCTTCGGCCAACGAATCTGAGCGCCTTGACGTAAACTATTTCTCCGCCACCACCGCAAACTCAATGCGATGACCGATGGCATGAGCATAACGTCGTAAGGTTTCAATCGTGGGGTTTGGCCCCTCCATGTTTTCGAGCCGCGACAGGTTGCCCACGGTCATGCCCGTGCGTTCGGCCAGCTCCGTAAGAGTAATTTTGAGCTGTTCGCGGATGGTCTTTAGTTCAGCCACGATAGTGCCGAGCTCGCGCCTTTCGGCCAACACAGCACGGCCCAAGGCTTTGTTGGCCTCCATACCGGCTCGTTCTTCCTCAAGCATCTCGCGATAACGCTTAGCTTCGGCTTCGGTCGGGGCGCGAATGATACGCCGACTTGTGCGATTCTCTGACATGCTATTCCTCCGCTTCGAACGCGGTTACAGGATAAACTGTGGCGATATCCAGCCATTCAAAAATCACTGCAATGTAGCGTCCATCTTCGGTGTAACCGAACCGTATTGGCCGCCCGCTACTTTGGCTTTTCCGTTCAGAGACATAGTGCTCAAAGACAAATTCAACGACATCCGTGGTGAGACCATGTTCCGCGATATGTTGAATGTTACCTAGCGGTCCATCCAACCAAAGATATTCGTACCATGGCATTACATCCACCCCTTTAGCGGGTTATCATAAATGATAAGTCAAGAAACCGCATTTGACAAGGCGTAATGACTGCTCTTCCGTAGTGAATGCGTACGAGAACTCAACCCAGATTCTTCGGTCGCCAAGGCTCCCTCAGAATGACAGACAATTCCCATTCGTGCAATTCGTAGGATTCGTGGTAAAAATCTCTTATCGCCCCGTTTTCCACACCGGGTCATGGTGCGATTCCTCCGCCGAGGCGAACCAACGCGTCAGCGTCATCTTCTGCCGCGTGTAGAAATGCACGCTTTCGGTGCCTTGGATGTGCAGGTCGCCGAAGAAGGATTGGTTCCAGCCCGTGATGGGGAACCACGCCATGGGGGCGGGCACTCCGACGTTGATGCCGATCATGCCGGCGTTGAAATGGCGCTTGAATTCTCGCGCCGCGTAACCGCTGCTGGTAAAAATCGACGCCCCGTTGCCGTAGGGGCAACTACGTCCCACGTCGAGCGCGCTTTCCAGATCGTTCACACGAATCACGGAGAGCACCGGGCCAAAAATTTCTTCCTGGGCCACCCGCATGGTTGGTTCCACCTGGTCGATCACGCTGGGGCCCAGCAGAAATCCGTCGCTCTCGAATTCGCGGCGGCCATCGAGCGCCACGCGGGCACCATCCTGGGCGGCGACTTCCAAATAGCCGGCGACGCGGTCCAGATGGTCTTGGCGAATTAACGGTCCCATGTCGACATTTTCATTGCCGTCGGTTGGCCCTACGCGAAAACTGCCGGCGTGATCGCACAGGCCTTCGACCAACGGATCGCCGGCACTCCCCACCGCCACGGCCACGCTCCCCGCCATGCAGCGTTGACCCGCGCAGCCGAACGCCGAAGCCGAAAGGGCTTTTACGGATTGATCGAGATCGGCATCGGGCATGATGATGAGATGGTTCTTCGCACCACCGGCGGCTTGTACCCGCTTGCCATTTTTCGTGCCCGTTTCGTAAATGTACTTGGCGATGGCGGTGGAGCCGACAAACGAAATCGCCGCCACTTTGGGATGCGTGAGCAACACGTCGACGCAGGTGCGATTGCCGTGGACGATATTAAACACGCCATCGGGGAGGCCGGCTTCGACCAACAGTTCGCCCATCCGCACCGACGACAGCGGCACTTTCTCGGATGGCTTGAGCACAAATGTGTTGCCGCAGGCGATCGCGACGGGGAACATCCACAGCGGCACCATGAAGGGGAAATTATACGGAGTGATGCCGACGCACACGCCCACGGGGTGCCGATTGGTTTCGGCATCGACGCCTGACGCAATGTTCGGCAGCGTATCGCCCATGAGCATCGTCGGCACACTGCAAGCGTACTCGATCATTTCCATGCCGCGCTGCACCTCGGCCCGCGCTTCGGGAAGGGTTTTGCCATGTTCGCGGGTCACCAGCGCGGCGAGTTCTTCAAAATGCGCGGCGACCAAATCGCGATATCGGAACATCACTCGCGCCCGTTCGACCGCCGGCGTCTCACTCCAGCCGGGAAGAGCCGCCGCCGCCGCGGCCACCACCTCGGCGGTCTCCTCCGCGTTGCAAAACGGAACGCGGGCGATCACCTTGCCGGTGGAGGGGTTGTAGAC
>JBGTMM010000232.1:0-8922 GCA_041743635.1 Bythopirellula sp. | reverse complement strand
GGAAATCTACCTGGAAAACGCTTGGCTGGTAAACGAGACCGACGACTGGGAAACCGAGAGCGACAAAGTGACGCTGATGACGCTCCATGCCGCCAAGGGTTTGGAGTTTCCCGTCATCTTTTTGGTTGCGGTCGAGCATGGCTTGCTGCCACACGAGCGGAGCACCAACGACGAAGCCCAGATGGAAGAGGAACGCCGCTTGGCGTTCGTCGGCATCACCCGCGCGAAGGATGATCTGCAATTGAGCTACGCCGTGGAACGCGATTTCCGAGGGCAACGGCGGTACACCGTGCCGAGCTCGTTTCTCATGGAGATTCCCCGCGAGGAAATGGAGCTGATTCACTCCACGACCGACGTGCATCGTTGGGAAGACGAATCTTGGCTCGACGAAGAAACGGATGTTACCGACGACAACTTTGCGGACGATGAATTGGGCGATGCGTCGTTCGACTTCGGTGCCGCGGCACCACCCGAGAAGATTGAGAAATCGGAATGGCAGGTCGTGGCCGGGCAAGTGACGACCGCCGCAGCTCTTGTGGGTACGGTAGAACCCGCCGAGTCGCGAGTGCCTCCCGACGTGTTCGCGCAGGGGATGACGGTCGTGCATCCCGAGCATGGCGTCGGTAAAATCGTCGCACTTTCGGGTTCAGGCAAGAATCGTCGGGCGACGGTTCGCTTTGTCACTTCCGGCGAGAAGCGGTACATCTTAGCACACAGTCCGCTGCGCCCCGCTGGCAAATAATCGCAACTGCGCTCTTTGCCGACAACGGTGCGCAAAAAAAGAGTTCCCTCGCGGGAAAAAACTGCTAGAACTTGGATGGCTGTGAACACAAGCTGTGATCGCCTTCTCTTCCTCTCCTCATCGCGACAAGGGACATGTTATGCCAGACATTAATCGACGCGGTTTTTTACAATCGACGGCGGCAACGACGGTGGCGCTGGCCGCGTCCACAAGTTTCGCCGCCTCAGACAAAGAGCCGCTCCATTTCGCTCTGATCGGCGCTGGTGGCAAAGGCCGGCATTGCACGCTCGACATGCTCCGCATCCCCGGAACCAAGCTCACGGCCATCTGCGAGATCAACCCTGAATGCGTCTTTGAGGCAAAAAAACTTGGCCCCGATGCGCGGGTTTACGAAGATTGGAACGAGCTTCTGGCCAAGGAAACGGACCTGCAAGCGGTGATCGTGGCGCTACCGGAAGATACGCACGCTGCCGCCGCGATTGCCGCCATGGAAGCGGGGCGGGATGTGTTTTGTGAGAAGCCGATGGCCTACTCCATCGACGAAGCTCGCCAGATGAATGCCGTTCGGAATCGCAAGAGGCGTGTCCTGCAGATCGGCCAGCAACGCCGCAGCAACCCGCTTTACTATCTGGCGGAGCGGTTGGTGCAACAAGAAGGGCTGATCGGCGAGGTGATTCGCGTGGATGCCTTTTGGGATCGCTGGGAAGATTGGAAGCGCCCCTTGCCGGCGCTGGACAAGGATTTCACTCGTTGGGGCTTCCCGACGCTCGATCATCTGATCAATTGGCGGCTTTATCGCAAGTACGGACACGGCCTGATGACCGAGAATGGCACGCACCAAATGGACGCGTGCAGTTGGCTGCTCGGTGGCAAACTCCCTCAGCGGGTGTGCGGCATGGGGGTATCGCTCTACCGCGATGATCGAGAAACCTATGACGCTGTGACGGCCGAGTATTTGTTTGAGGGTGATATCCTGGTGCGATTCTCGCAAGATTTTCACCAGGGGCTCAACTACGGTTGGAGCTACGGCGAAGTGTTTTTGGGAAGTGAAGGGGCCCTGCGGATCACGGCGGAGCAAGAGCTAGTGCATTACGACCGTCAGCGCAAGGCAACGAAGATTTCGATTGCCAAACTGGGCGATTTTCTCCTGGGGGGAATCGCATGCCCTGTCGCGGAAATGGTTCAAGCGGAAGAGAACAACGCGGGCGGAGGCTTGCGCGATTACTCTTACGCGCTCGAGTTTCGTTCATTCGTGCATGCAATCGAGCATCGCACGGCCCCCTCGTGCCCCGGCGAAGTGGGGCTCAAGTCGATCGCGATGACCGTCACGGGAGCGGAGGCGCAATACGCAGGAGAATTCCGAGAGTTCACGCCGGAGATGTTTGGGTAGGAGAAACCACGAATCAGACAAATCGCACGAATAAGAGTAAGAATCGTCAGCCTAGGAAACCGCTCGGAAGATATCTGAAGATATCTTCGTCGTAAGAACCTCCGTGACAATTGATTCGTTTGATTCGTAAGATTCGTGGTTACTCTCACCCATGCGAGCGCTCCAGCCCGAAGTTGAGCGGTAATTGGGGATCGTTTTCGAGCTCGGGGTCGAGTTCTTTGAAAAGTAGGCTCGGTTGAATATCGCGGTTGTGTTGGTACTTTGAGCAGTATTCTTCCACCGAGCCGACAATCTCGTGGTAAATGATTTGGCAAATTTCGGTCCCCGCGTAGATGCGGACCGGTTGGACGGCGAACATTTCGAGCGTCCAGCAGCCGGCGAAACCGACGTCGCCAAAACCGGCGGTCACATGGACGAAAAGTCCCAAGCGTCCGATCGACGAGCGGCCTTCAATCTGTGGCACCAGATTGCGCGTGCGAGTCCATTCGACCGTGCGTCCCAAATAAAGTTGGTTGGGGCTGAGGATGATCCCTTCCTGGGGAATGGATATTCGCCGTACCCGGTTGGCTTTGGCCATATCGAGGACCACTTCCTCGTAAACCATCAACTCATCATGCAGCGTGAGATTGTAGCTGTTGGGATTTATCCGCGCGGGATCGAAGGGGTCGATCTCGATGTCGTCCCCCATGCGGTTCAAAATTTCCGGGCCGGTGAGAATCATGGGGGAGGTGTGTTAGTAAGTGAGTAGGTTAGTAAGTGAGTAGGTAATTGGGTGAGTAGGTGTCGAGAGAGAAACTTACTCACCTACTCACTTACTCACCTCAGCACTCTTCACACCAATCTTTGGGCAAATCTTTTGGAGTGAACAATTCGGGCAATCGGGTTTGCGTGCTTGGCAGACTTGGCGACCGTGGAGAATCATGCGATGGGCAAAACCAATCCATTCCTCCCGCGGCACGAGTTGCATCAGGTCTTGTTCCACCTTGACCGCATCGGAGTGGGTGGTGAGTCCCATTCGCCAGCTTAACCTGCCGACGTGGGTGTCGACCACCACCCCCGTGGGGATTCCGTAAGCCGTGCCGAGAACGACGTTGGCCGTCTTGCGACCGACGCCTGCTAGGCCAACGAGGGCGTCGAGCTCTTTGGGAACTTTGCCTTTGTATGTGTCCACAAGCTCGGCGCTACAAGCCTTGATGTTCTTCGCCTTGTTGCGGAAGAAGCCGGTGCTTTTGACGGCTTGCTCAATGTCCCCAAGGGGGGCCGCGGCAAAGTCGGCGGGCTGCTTGTACCTTTTAAATAGCTCTTTGCAGACGATGTTGACCCGTTCGTCGGTACATTGCGCGGAAAGAATCGTGGCGATCAACAACTGAAACGGCGTTTGATGCACGAGGGCGCAATCGGCGTTGGGAAAATCTTTTTTCAGTTGGGCAACGATCTTCGCGGCGTGTTTTTTAACTTCCGCGGAAGGGGCCGGGGCGGCGGCTTTGGTTTTGGCGGTAGGGGCCGGATTCTTTACCAAAGACGCTTTTGCAGAAGCTGCTTTTGCCGGAATGGCGCGTTTGGGTGGCATGTCGTTCGGCGAAGGAGTGATCCGGCGGCCAATAATACTAGAGCCGGTTTCAAAAACCCCGAATGAACCGGACGCTAGCGCGTTCCGGCTGATTTAATTAGCCGCGGGGCGCTAGCCCCCGGTTTTTGAAACTGGCTCTAGAACTGCCTGGTCATTTTGACGACCATTCCCAACGTGTCAAGGCGCGGGCGCGCGGGTTGGCCCCGCGGGAACCATCTGTCTATAATCCCCTTGTGATACACCTGAAATCGTGCGTTGAGAATTCCATGCCACCTGACGCCGAGACTTATGATCCGCTCTACTTGGCGGGGATTGAGCATTTCAACGTCTGCGATTTTTTTGAAGCCCACGAGACGTGGGAAGAATTGTGGACCGAATACCGCGGCCCGGCCCGCAAGTTTTATCAGGGGTTGATTCAAGTTGCCGTCGCCTTGCATCACTTTGGCAACGGCAACATTCGGGGCGCGAAAAAAGTGTATCATTCGAGCCTCGGCTATTTGACGGAGTATTTGCCCACTTACGAGGGGCTCGATTTGGCTGCGTTTCTCGCGCAATATGAGCGCTGCTTTGGCGAAGTCTTGGTGAATGAGGAAGAGTTCCCACGGATCGAGATCGTGCCCGACTTAATTCCCGAAATCCATTTGCAGAGAGCTGTCACCGATGCTTAAACCAACTTTGGGGAGAGGTTGTGAATAATATGGTACCCTGGAATGCCGAAGACTTGGTCTTTGACGAAACTCGGTTTAAGGGAGTGGCGCGGTTGTTTCCGCTGCCGGACTTGATCATGTTTCCGCATGTGATGCAGCCGTTGCATGTGTTCGAGTCGCGCTATCGGGAATTGCTGAATGAAGCGCTTAACGGCGACGGCTTGATCGCAATGTGCATGATGGCATCGGGATGGGAAGACGACTACGAAGGTCGCCCCCCACTGTTGCCGTACGCTTGCTTGGGTAAAGTGGTCACGTATCAACGCACCGACAGCGGCGAGTACAATATTTTGCTGTTGGGGATGCGTCGAATCCACATCGACCGCGAATTGCCGCCGACGCGCACCTTCCGCCAAGCTGAGGTGACGTTGCTCGACGATTTCTGCATGACGACCAACGACGAACGCAGGCCCGCTTTGCAAGCGGCGCTTACTAAGCAGTTCCAGAGTTTTCTTCCCGACAGCAAATCAGCGGATTCCGCGCTGCAGGAGCTCTTGGCCACGGAAATTCCCCTCGCGGTGCTGACCGATTTAGTAAGCTTCGCGCTGCCGATGGAATTTAACGAGAAGCGCGATCTGTTAGGCGAATGCGACGTCGATCGACGGGCGGTGATGCTGCTCTCGGCGCTCGACTGCGAGAAGGGGAATTCCCCGCCACGACGTACACGGCGGAGATTCAATAACTTGCCGCCATTTAGCGCGAATTGAGGCTGCCCGCCGCCATCTTCACGGGTTTTTTTAGCGTAAACCGCGGAGCAAGCTCCGCGGCTAAATAGTCGTCAGTTGACTACGCGGTCTTTCAGGTCGTACCATCGAAGGTTTCCATTCCTTTGGAGTGCCGGACCTTCTTCCATGAGCCATCCCACGAGTTGTATTTCCGACGACGACAAACTGTGCGAACCGACGCCGGTCGATTTACCCCGCATAGAGAAGGCAGTCCGCGAGATTCTCGCCGCCGTGGGGGAAGACCCCGACCGCGAGGGCCTTAAGGAAACGCCAGCCCGCGTGGCTCGCATGTACGCGGAGTTGTTCAGCGGTTTAAATGTTGATCCCCGAATCCATTTGCAAAAATTTTTCACTGAAAAATACGACGAAATGGTGTTGGTGAAGGACATTTCTTTCAACAGCATGTGCGAGCACCATATGCTCCCCTTTATCGGCAAGGCGCACATCGGTTACGTGCCCAACGGCAAAGTGGTTGGCCTGAGCAAATTGGCCCGCGTGGTGGAAGTGGTTTCGCACCGTCCGCAAGTTCAGGAACGCATGACCGAAGAGATTGCCGATCTTTTGATTGCGGAATTGCAAGTGAAAGGGGTGGCCGTGGTGGTTGAGGCCTCGCACACATGCATGGGAATTCGCGGCATCCGCAAGCCGGAGAGTATTTGCGTCACCTCGGCGATGAAGGGCCTGTTCCGCTCGAATCTTTCCAGTCGTTCCGAAGTGATGACGCTCATTTACGGCGATCGCAAATAGTGGCGACGCAACGCAAGGCAAGGATTTTAGAGAACCGGCCGCGCCGTGTGTCGCGTTGCGACACGGCTGACTATATCACATGAATCTGCTCATCCAATTCTTGCTGCGGTTGTCGTTTGGCCTCGCCGTGGGAATGGCGATCACTTCATCGAAACTCGTCACCAGCGGATATTTTCGCAATCATCTTTATGTGACGCTCGGTCTCACAACACTCGCCGCGATGGTGAGTTTTTCCGTGGCGCCTGATGTTTTCTGGTATGCCGTTGGTGCGGCCGTGGCGAGTTATGTTGGGTCAGTTTGTTGGTTGTATGAGAAAGTCAATTTGGGACACCTAATGCTCGTAATCGTTGCTTGGGGTTCTTGGTCGGGAGTACTTTGGGAGCACGGATTATCGAAAGGACTTGAGATATCAAACGCGGCCAATGCAGGATTGGAACTAGAAGCTGGAAATGAACAATCATTGGTGTATCCTCCGTTCAAGTCTACTTGGGGACTACTATTTATCTCGATAATTAGTTCCGGCCTGCTCTTGGGCTTCACAATGGCCGCGATGTTGCTCGGGCATTGGTATCTCAACACGCCGACGATGGAACTCGTGCCGCTCAGGCGACTCATTATCGCGATGGGCGCGGCGGTTGCGCTACAGTCGACTGTTTCCGCGCTCGGTTTGTGGGGCGAGATAACTTACGCCAACGAAATCACGACGCAGTGGTGGCTGTTCCTCATCTTGCGGTGGTCGTTTGGGATTCTTGGTGTGGCAATTCTTACCTGGATGGCATGGCAAACGCTCCAAATCCCCAACACGCAAAGCGCCACGGGCATTCTCTATGTCGCGGTGATCGGCACGTTTGTCGGCGAAACCATGGCCATGCTACTGTCTGCCGAGTCGCTCTTTCCGCTATAATAGAGGATGTTCTTCGCTAAGCCGCAAGCGGCCGCTGGCGGCTTAGCGACCAACTCGAGAGGTTCATTTGAATATCACCTATGCTTGCCCGGCTTGCGAAGTTGGCACGCGCAGCCATTTTGATGCGACCACGCGGCACTTGAAGTGCAATGCGTGTGGGCAGGGCATTGATATACCGGAAGGGGCCGTGCTGGAGGGTGCCGTCGAACCCAGAGGTGTTGGAGGAGGGCGCGTGCAACGGTGCCTCGTCTGTCCCAGCACCGACCTGTTTGTCCGCAAGGATTTTCCACAGCGGGTGGGGGTGTTGATCGTGACGGTCGGCATCATTGGCAGTTCCATCGCCTGGTATCACGCGGATTTGCTGTGGACGTTTGGAATACTCTTCGCCACCGCGCTGATCGATGTGCTGCTTTACACGTTCGTGGGGGATGCGTTAATGTGCTACCGCTGCCAAGCCCAGTACCGAGGCGTGGCCGAAATGGATGCCCACGGCATGTTCGATTTGGAAACGCATGAACGCCACCGCCAATTGACCGCTCGCCTGCAATCCGCCGAGCGAGCCGCCGCTGGCAACCCATCGTCCTGAAAATCAGGCCCATTGCCTTACAAAATTATGGATGCAGAACAACACCGCATCGAAGATGATCTGCGGGGGCAGATCGTGGGTGAAGTTCATTGCGACGATTTGTTCGTCGAGCTCTACGCCAGCGACGCAAGCATTTATGAGATTCTTCCGCTGGGGGTCGTGCGGCCACGCGGCGTGGACGACGTCGTGGCCACGGTGCGCTATGCCGCGACTAAGGGAATCCCCCTGCACGCGCGGGGGAGCGGTTCGGGCCTCGCCGGCGGTGTGCTGGGACGGGGGCTGGTGATCGACTTCTCGCGCTTCATGCGCAAGACTCTGCAGATTAACGAAGTCAACGTTCGCGTTGAAGCGGGGATGGTGCTTGATGAACTTAACCGCACGCTCGCACCCCGTGGCCGCTTCATCGGCCCCGATCCCGCCACCAAGCACGTCACAACTATCGGCGGCATGGTTGCGGTGAATGCCTCGGGAAGCCACTGGCCCGTGGTCGGTTCGACGCGGCGGCGTGTGCAATCTTTGCAAGTCGTGCTTGCCGACGGTGAGGTCATGGAAATCGGCACGCATGAATTGCTTAACGCTACGGGTGAGATCGGCGTCGACCGCTTCGTCCGCGCGGTAGACGACATTTGCACGCGCTATGCCGATGATATTCAAAACTGTCGGCCGAAAAGTTTGGTCAACAGCAGCGGTTATCGACTCGACGATTTGCACGACCCCGAGGCATTCGGCAAGCCGCTGCACCTTGCCAGGCTGTTTGTGGGGAGCGAGGGAACGCTCGGACTGATTACGGCCGTCACCCTCGGCACGCTCCCGTTGCCAGTCGAAGCGTGCAGCTTGCTATTGTTCTTCGATTCGCTGGAAAAAGCTGCCCTCGCGACGCTCGAACTGTTGCCGATGAAGCCGAGCGCATGCGACTTGATGGACCGTCGCCATTTGAGTCTGGCACGAGAAATGGACCCGCGCTATGAACTTTTAATTCCTCAAGAAGCCGAGGCGGTGCTACTCGTCGAATACCAGGGTGAATCAGTCGACGAGGTGCAAGGCAAACTGGCCGATGCGATGGCACTCATTCAGGAAAAGTCGCAACTGGCGTTTGGGGCTTACATCGCTGCGGATGGGCTCGATCACGAGTTGCTCTGGCAACTCGCCCGACACTACACGCCGACGTTGTATCGCTTAAAGGGCCAGACACGGCCCCTGCCATTTATTGAAGACATTGCGGTTCCCCCGCAAGCTCTTCCCGATTTCTTGCCGAAGGCGCAGCAGCTCTTCAAGCAAGAACAAATCACAGCGTCGCTTTTCGGCCACGTGGGTCATGGCCAACTGCATTTCCGGCCGTTTCTCGATTTGGCCAATGCCCAAGATATTGCCAAGATGGATTTGCTCGCCGATCAGCTTTACGAAGAAGTCTGGCAAGTCGGCGGCACGATCAGCGGTGAACATGGCGACGGTTTGAGCCGCACTCCGTATGTCTCGCGGCAATTCGGCCCGCTCACGACCGCGTTTCAAGAAGTGAAACAACTGTTCGATCCATACAATTTACTGAATCCC
>JBGTMM010000231.1:0-3387 GCA_041743635.1 Bythopirellula sp. | reverse complement strand
TGCCGCACCGCGGCTGGGTCGGCGTTGGGAATTCCCTGCATTGCGGTAGCGAGCGGACGACGTTCCATTACTTTGGGATTCGTTAAGTGTTCACGTTAATGGCATCCACAATTTTCTCGCGCGGTCGACGCAGCAGCATTGTTTCTGCTGATACCGCCTCGGGCAACAATTCCCGAAAGAGCCGGTCGATTTCAGCGGCGGCGTCCCGGGCCGCATATCCCATCTGCCACACAAAAGTCGCTTGGCCGGGTGCATCGGCATACGCCTGGCGCAAAGTCACGGCGGTCGTGGTGACGGAGAGTTGTAGGGCGTGGGCGGCGGCAAGCATATCGCGTGTTAAACGGTAGTCTTTCCCGACCATGGAGAGAACGGCGACTGCCAAGGGCGGTCCTTGGCGAATCGCCTGAGCCTGCCGAACGAAATTTGTGTTCTTATCGAGTGCCCGTGCCTCGAACATCGAAGCTTTGCAGGGAATGACTGCGAGATCCGCCCACATCAAAAGTGCGCGACTTGTTTCGGTTTGGCTCCCTGGCCCATCGGCGATGACGAACTCCGCTTCGCGGGCAAGGATCGGTAGTTCATCGAGAACCTGATCCGCATTGTGGAGGCGAACCAAGGGGAGAGTCGGCACCGCCTCGGCCAGCCACTCGGAAGACGATTGCTGCGTGTCGCAATCGGCCAGGATGACCGAGTGACCGTGGGCGTGGAGCCAGCCGGCGAGCGAACCGGCCAGTGTGGATTTCCCGACACCTCCCTTGGAATTGACAACGGCGATAATCATGGATCGACCAATACGGCTTGCGTCCGTCAGTTGGCAAGCAGAATTTTTTGCTGGCCATCAGGCAGACCGGTCAGCCTGCCGACTTGCTGGCCTGTATGCCAGTCGGAAAACAACAATTCGCTTGCGCGAATTTGCGTCCTCGGTAATCGTGGGAGCGATCCCGCGGTGGTTGCTGAACAAATCGATGAGAACAGCTTTAGGCCGCTCGTACTTTTGCAAAAAGACTACCGGGATATGAAACACCTTAGGCCGGGAAGCGAGACACTCGACCACCGGGAAACGAAACATGTTTTACTGGGAGATGAGACATCACTTCCGGCATTAGCACAGGGAAATGAACCACATTTGTCGAGTTCAAATCCGCGAAACGATTTGGAAAAACGGACATCGTAATTTGTATGAGTACTTTATCAAAATCAATCAGTGACATGGTGGATGAGGAAAAGCTGCGAGTGAGTAATCAGGATGCGGGGTGCCTGGCTCCAAAAACTCATCAGAGAGGTGTTCACGAGGGTCGGGACGAGATGAACTTAATCGAACTACCGCTGTCGAGCATCGCCGACCGTTACTTGGATGGTCGTAAGACCGTGGTCTTTACTGATGAAATCTTTGATCGCGATCTCGGTCAGCGCGTCAAACGTGAGCTAGCCATTTCAGGAAGCGACCGCTACGGGCTGCCGACCGCTCGTGACGAGGACGTGCTGTTGGCCTGTGTGCAGCTCGCCAGCCGGCAGGATTTTCGAAGTCGCGAAGTGCGGTTCACTCGTTACGAATTACTCAAGTTTCTACGCTGGCCCGATGAGGGTAAATCGTACCAACGACTGGCCACGGCCCTGCGACGATGGAAGGGAGTCACCATCTACTCGAATCGAGCCTTCTACGACCATGCCCATAAGAGTTGGGTAAATCGCGATTTCGGGGTAATCGATAATCTCTACATTTACGAACGTGAAGCGGCCATCGGCACACCAGGACAGGCAAGTTCTTGGCTCTTGTGGAACGAAGTGCTCTTCGCAAGTTTTCAAGCGGGCTACCTCAAGCGGCTCGATTGGGATTTGTATTGTCGGCTGACCAGCCCTGTTGCCAAACGCCTTTATCGACTCCTCGACAAACGGTTCTTTCACGGCGACGAAGTGGTGCTCGACATGCATCAATTGGCGCTGCGTAAAATTCGCTTGAGCGACCGCTACAACACCGCGCAGATCAAGCGGGCTCTCTTGGTTGGTATTCGGGAATTGGAAGCACTGTGGGACTTGCGGCCACTGCCGGACGAACGGCGCTTCGTAAAGCAGGGACGCGGTCAATGGGAAGTTGTCTTTCAACGCCGCCGCATACGTCCAACGAAAGCCGCCCTTGCCCGCCAAGAATCCCAAGTCGCCGATCTCACCATCGAATTGACACGCCGCGAGATCGGCCCCGCGATGGCCGCGGAACTGGTCGAAAAACAATCCGCAGAGATTGTTCACAAGATGGTCGCGCTTTTTGATTGGTATGCGGCGCGTGGTCAAACTAAGGGGCCGGGTTTTCTGGTCGATAGCATCCGCAATCCGGAGAAGTATCGGCCTCCTCGGGAATTCACTGAGAATCAGCAGCGCGGCAAGCGTCCAGACCGGGTCATTAAGTCGCGTAGTCGTCCATCACCGACGATGGTTTCAATTCCGAGCGATGCCATCGAGCAGTCGCGCGACAAAGCATTTCAAGCATTTTGGCAAGGACTCGGGCCGGACCGCCGGGTTGAGTTTGAGATGGCCGCGGTGCAAGCGGCGCCGTCACTCAAGCGCGACGGTTATCTGCGCCTGAAGAGTGTTGGCGGACAGGTGTTTCAAGAATATAGGCAAGTGATTTTACGCGACCATTTTGAGGGAAATCAGAAGTCTAAGGCTCGTCCTGGGGAACGTCGCTTCGCGTGATGAGTCGTTGGCCGGGTCCTCGGACGCGTAAGATCCGGACTTCATTCCCCTCGAACACAAAGAGCAAGCGATAGGTTCTGCCCCGGCGCGTTTTGAAGAAGGCTTGCCGCAGTTCGATATCGAGCGGTCTTGCTTCCGGTGCTAGGGAGCAAGCCGTCGCGGAGACAGCTAGGTCATCAATTTTTTTGAGGAGCGCGGAATACCAAGAGACTGCTCCCATGGGCGACCGCTCCCGCAGCCAAAGATAGATCTGGTCGGCATCGTCTTGTGCCCGAGTAAGAACTCGCACCTGAAATGTCATGGCCGGGAGAGGCCGTGACGTTGGCGAAACTGACGATCAAATTCTTCACGAGTCACGCCGATGTCCCCAGCCGCCATGTCATCGAGGGCTTCCTGCACAGCGGTTACGTCCTCGGCGAAGGCCTCTTCATTGGGATGAACGGCACGCCACTCATCGAGCGCTTCCTCCGGAGAGACAACAGCATCCCCAGCCGTTAGTTTTTCAGTAAGAAATTGCTGAAACTCGCGGAGTTCCAAACGGAGATCAGTACTCATGGCCATGCTCCTGACAAATTGAAGTCTCTCAAATATACCACAAGTCGTCGGGTCTTTTGAAGATGAAGAGGAGCCGTTTGTAGGGTGGCACGGATTGGCACCTGCTGGCGGCAAGCCCGTAGCATCCCATAGAGAGCGACA
>JBGTMM010000230.1:0-11079 GCA_041743635.1 Bythopirellula sp. | reverse complement strand
CCTGGCTCCGAGAAACTTTTGCGAACCACTTAATATAGCCAGGTTCAGAAGTGTGGCAAGCCGACCGCAGGCGAATTTTGCGCCAAAAGTGACACAGTCCCCAATTTGCCCAGTTTTACCTAGATTTTGGGCACGGAATCCCGCAGCAAGGTTCGCCCAGTTTGACAAGCCGCTGGCGAGCCCGCTTCAGCGGCGGGGCAAATGAATTGGACGGCACAAGCACCCCGCCGCCCAACCACCAGCAGCCCCCCCACCAACAACACCAACCCCCCCGGCTCCGGAACCGTTGCCGTCACGGCGGGTTGGTCCTCTCCCGGATAATAGTTCCGCTGCCAGATGAGAAAATCACGGCCATCCGAGTCGCCGTCGCCGTCGGCATCGGCACCGCCGTCCACACCGAACGACTCTTGCCAGATGGCGAGGTCATATTCGTCGACTAAACCCCCCATCGAAAAGTCACCCGGTAGAATGCTGCCGTGATGGATGATGGTCCCGCCTTCTTCGGCGAATCGATAACCATGCGTGTAAGGAAATGGATAGCCCGCAGCCATGCCATCGTCGTAGTCGAAGCCCGTTAGCACAAAGCCAAAGACCCCCTCGGGATAGAATTCCGTAAAGTTGAAGGGCACGCCTGCCTCAAGGGTATAGATCTCATCGCGATTGACTCGGATTTCATATTCATCGTCCCCACTCGGCAGGGCATCGGGAATTTTGAAATGGGTGAAGGGAATCTCACTATCAAAGAAATAGCCAGCTCTCCAAGGTTCGGCAGTGGGACTTTCAGAGATCGCCGCATTGGCCCAAACGTAATCCGTCAGGCCATGCTCAGCGAAAACGGGAACGGCCAGCTTATCAGACACCAACATGGCACCAGAAACCTGCTCTTCGCCTTGTTCTGAGGTGCATTCTGCTTCACAAGGATCGGGACCGGGGGTGGGGGTGGTTCTCGTGTTATTTTCCAGTCCAGAAGCAATTAGATTGTCATACTTCTCGGGAAAGTCTTCGCTGCCGCCGAAACTAACGGCGACGCTCCCAAAGGCGGAATTGTTGAAGGCTGGCGACACACTGATAGATGCAGATATCGCCACGTCGCCGAACGGCCTGTCGTACCTACCGGAGTTGCCCGGTGCAGGGGGCGGTGCACATCCCTGGTAATTACAGGTAGCACCGACGCCCCAACCACCAGCGTTGCCGCTAATTGACGCGTAGAAAAAGGTGCCTGTCGTAGTCGCCGGACCCGGATAGTTGAAACTATAGTACATCGTGGTAGGCGAATTCGGGAGCAGCGAGTAATACGAGTCGCTATCGGACGGAGACGATGGGGTGGCGAACACGGTAACGCCTATTGCCCTAGCGGTTTCGCAATGCAGGAACGCGAGCAAGATCAGTGCTAGGCAACCCACTGAACTGAGAGAGCTGAACGATAAAACGAGTCGATTGAATTGCTTACGCATGCGATGCTGTTGGCCACGGTTCCACGATGTCGTTAAAATCATGAGTGAAGTTCCTTTGTTGTGGGGCTCGTGAAAAGATTGCTGGGACGCGACAACCTCACCGGCCGTTTTTAATTACTTTTCCCGCCAAGGCTTGCCTTGGCGAAAGCTTTCCAAGCGCTCTGCATAGACATCGCGAAGATAAGTGTCGCTGAGTTCGACCGCCTTCTCGGACCATTTGACGGCCGAATCAAAATCGCCGGTTTCGGCATACGCAGCGGCAAGTACATCGAAAAGGCTCGGGTGGTTCGTAAGCTTGCAGGCTTTCCGCGCCAGTTCCACGGCCCGCTTCCCGTCCCGCATTTCGTCGGCGGGATCAGTGGCTAACCAGATCGCGACATAAGAGAGCAACCAAGGATCACTGGATCGTGCGTCCAGCGCGGTTTCGCGATCTGCCTTCGCTTCCTGAAATTGTCCCAACCGGCTATGCGTCCGTCCGCGATCGACGATGGCGGCGTAATCGTCCGGTCTCATCGCGACACATGCGTACCAACCCACAAGGGCTTCTTCATACCGGCCTTGGCCGAGATGGTGATCTGCGATGAAAAACATGGCGTTGTAATAGGAAGGATCAAGACGGAGCATCTCGCGGTGATCTTTGTAGCTTTGTTCGAACGTGTAATTGGGATATCCCCGAAGATGTGAGACGGTTCCCCACTCGTGATCGCGGTTGATATAGAACAGCTCGGCGGCATCGTGAGGAGGCGTTTCCATCGCGGTTATGCGCAGCCGTTTTTCCTTCTCTTTGTCGCCCAGGTGGAGTGAGCAGTTTGCCAACAACCAGTAGTATCCCCGCGAAGGAGCGTGAAAGGCGACTGCCTTTTCGAGGATTTCGACAGCTTCGCGAGATTGCGATTCCAGACGGGCGAAGCGTGTCGCTTTCGGCCATTTAGCCGACCACCGAATAAGTCGATCGGCCTCCAAAAGGAGAAGTTCGTAGACGCCCTCGGCGACCCGCGCGGTGTGAGTCTCCGGAAGCTTCGTGGCACGAAGCAGCTTCAACCATTTGGGATTGTCCATCACACCGTACAGCGCGAGTGCCTCCAGTGGTCTCGAATCATTTTCTGCGTAGTTTCGGGACAATCTCGCTTTTTCTAGCAACGGCACGAATTTGGTGTAGCGCTCCGTTTCGCTCTTCAGTGCCGCAACCTGTTGTAGGATGGCTGGATCGGCGAGCCGGGCAGCGTCAATCCGCGTTTGGGCTTCCGCTAATCTCTGCGCGGCGTGATTGACTTCATCAGCTTCCAGTGCGGCACTTGCCGCCTGGAGCGATGTTTCGACAAAACGAGTCGCGTCGCGGACTTGCCTGTGACGATCCGCCGCCATACCCGTGGCAAACATCAAGAGCAGGATAGCAGCGACAGCAGACGTGGTCGCCGCCGTCCGATGTCGGCGACACCATTTGCGCACCCCGGCGAAAAGTCGCGGTTGCCTGGCTTCGATCGGGTCGCCATCGAGATGACGCTGAATGTCGGCTGCCAACCCGTTGGCCGTCTCGTACCGCCGGTTGCGATCCTTTTCCAGCGCCTTCATCACGATCCAATCGAGTTCGCCCCGCAAGAGTCCGCTGAGCTTCTTCGATTCTGATCCGCGATTGGCCGCAAGGCCGGGCAACTCGGCGGAAGTGCTGAGCCGTGTGCTCGGCTTTGGCGGTTCCTCCTCGCGTATGATTCGTAGCATTTCGTCAAAGGCTGCCTCACTCAACCGTTTCCGCCCGAAGGGCGTCGAGCCGGCCAGCAGCTCGTACAGTAACACCCCCAGCGAATAGATGTCGCTACGGGTGTCGACGTCGAGTTGATTAAAGCGAGCCTGTTCGGGACTCATATATTCGAGCGTGCCGACGAGCTGACCGAATTCGGTAAACATTGTCTTCTCGGTGAGCTTCTGGGCAGTCGCTTTGGCGACGCCGAAGTCGATCACCTTGGGGACAGGCCGGCCGTCGTACTCGGCCACGAGCACGTTCGACGGTTTAATGTCACGATGGATAATCCCTTTTTGGTGCGCATGCTGCACGGCATGGCAGACGGCCGACACGAGTTCCAAACGCTCGCGAATCGGAAGATGCTGCTGGTCGCAGTATTCGGTGATCGGTACGCCCTTCACGAGGTCCATGACGAAGTACGGCAGACCAGCGTCAGTCGCGCCTACGTCTATCACCCGTGCGATGTTGGGGTGATCCATCAATGCAAGCGCCTGCCGCTCGGCCTCGAAGCGGGCGATCACTTGCCGCGTGTCCATCCCCGGTTTGATGATCTTGAGGGCAACGGTCCGCTGAATCGGCTCCTTCTGCTCGGCCATGAACACCACGCCCATGCCCCCTTCACCGATCTGCTGCAGCAGCTTGTACGGCCCGATCACCGTACCGGGCCGTTCGGCGATCGAGGATTCGTAGAGGACGGTGGCATCGCCGGCCACGGCGGGTTGTTCGAGAAAGCTGCCTGGCTCGGCGTGCGCGCGGAGCAAAGCTCGGACACGATTTCGCAGATCGTCATCACCCGCGCAGATTTCGCTCAGTCGCTCGTCCCACTGATTGGGGGGAACAATGCCCACCAATTCGACAAAAATGTCTTTGGCTGTGCGCGGCTCTGTGGTCATGGTAATCACCATCTGTTTTGGCTCCACAACGTCGTGCGACGTTGGGAGCGGATTCGTCCGGGAAATTTCAAAAAGAATTTTTTAGAGTAACACGAGTCTCCGACTCGTGCCGTGTTTATCAATTGATGGCACGAGTCGGAGACTCGTGCCACCATGCCCTAATCCCGGCCTTCGACTTCGCACCGCAACCAAGCCCGAGCGTAAGCCCATTGTTCGTAGGCAGTTGTGCGAGACACGCCGAGGACTTCCGCCGCCTCGGTTATCGAGAATCCCGCAAAGAAGCGCAGTTTGACCAGTTCGGCCGCCTGGGGGTCTTCTTGGGCAATCGCTTCAAGCGCTTCGTCGATCGATAGCAGATTTTCGGCCGACGTGGTGGTGGCCAGATCAGACTCGCCCAACTCCACGCGCTGCAAGTCGCCCCCGTGCTTTTTACGACCTTTGCGGCGCGCGCTTTCGATCAGAATCCGCCGCATGGCCTCCGCCGCGGCGGCAAAGAAATGGCCGCGACTGTTCCACGGCTGCTCCGTTTCCGCCGGTCCCAAGAGCCGTAGATAGGCCTCGTGCACGAGCGCCGTGGCTTGCAGTGTTTGACCCGGTTTTTCGTGCGAAAGCTTCTGCGCTGCCAACCGACGCAATTCATTATAGACTATCGGAAACAGTTCTTCGGCCGCTTGCTGTTCGCCGCGCTCAATCGCCGACAGAATCCGCGTGACATCGCTCATTACGAATTAGCATATCACAACTGAAGAGATTACCATTTCCCAATTCGATGACCGCTGCCACACTGCTCTCCGGCACGCCGATTGCCCATTTCTGGCAGCTTCAAACATCATGAAGACCTACGTAACCCCTGATTCCCCAAAAAAGGGCGGCCATGACTCAGCAAATCATTGTCTATGCGGTTCTCATCATTTCGATGGTCCTCTTCGTGCAGGATCGCATCCGCTACGACCTGATCGCCGTCATGTCACTCTGCGCATTGGCGTTCACGGGCGTCGTCCCCTTTAAGGACGCCTTTTCCGGGTTTTCCAACCCCGCCGTCATCACCGTGGGCGCCATTCTGATCCTTAGCTATTCCCTGGAACGCGCCGGACTGGTGGAGCTCGTCGGCAAATGGATGTCTCGCGTCGGCGAGAGTCAGCCTCGCCAGGTGATTGCCCTCTGCGCGGCCGTCACGATCCTTTCGGCCTTCATTAATAATGTCGGCGCGGTGGCCCTGTTAATGCCGGTGGCGATTGGTTTGGCCCGTAAGTCCAAACGCTCGCCCTCCTTTATCTTGATGCCGATGGCCTTCGCCTCGCTGTTGGGGGGCATGGCGACGCTTATCGGCACGCCCCCCAACATGATCGTCGCCAACTTCCGCACCGACTATGCCGACGTACCGTTTCGCATGTTCGATTTCACCCCCGTCGGGGGCGGCGTCGCTCTGATCTGCATTTCCTTCATCGCTCTCATTGGTTGGCGGATCGTGCCCACACGGCAAAGTGGCGTGGAAGGTGACTTGTTTGATATCGCAGAATACTTTGCGGAGCTCATCGTGCTGGAGGGTTCCAAGGTGATTGGCAAATCTATCACGGACATCGTCCCGCCCGAGAGCGACATGAACGTCATCTCGATCAAGCGTGGCAAAGTTTTTGTCAAAGGCCGGCAAATGAAGTCACTCGCCTTGGAAGAAGGGGATCGCATTCTTGTGCGGAGCGGATCTCAGGATTTGCAAGCCTTCATCGCCGAGCACAAATTGGTGATCAAAGGAGACCTCCCAATCCCCGATGATTCGCCCAGTCCCGCGGAAACTCTTAAACCCGAAGACCTGGAAATCGTGGAAGCGGTCGTGATGCCCAATTCAGTGCTCGTGGGCCACACGGCGCGTCAGGTTCATTTGCGCGAGAAGCATCACAGTAACTTGCTGGCCTTGGGACGGCGGGGGCGGCTCGTCGAACAACGGATGCGTGACGCCAAACTCCGCTCCGGCGACGTGCTGCTCTTGCAGATGCCCCGCGAAGAAATGAGTAGCTTGATCAGTGATCTCGGCATCTTGCCGCTCGTCGCCCGCGATTGGGTCATCCAGCCCTACCGCAAGCTGCTCACCGCCATCGGCTTGTTCGTTGTCGCCATCGTCGTCAGCAGCGTCGGCTGGATGCCTTCGAGCATGGCCTTTGTCACCGCGGCCTTGGGCATGGTCATGTTCAAAGTGATCCGCGTGCACGAAGTCTACGCGGGCATCGACTGGCCCCTGATTATCTTGCTCGGCGCGATGATCCCCGTCGGCGAAGCCTTTGAAACCAGCGGCGCCGCCGAGTCCTTGGCGAGCGCGACGGTCAATCTCGTGGGAACCGATAATCCCACGCTGTTGATGGGGGCCATACTTGTCGCCACGATTATTCTGGCCGACTTGTTTAGCAACGCCGCCGCCGCCATTATTATGTGCCCCGTCGGCATTAACATGGCCCAGACGATGGACGTGTCGCCTGATTCCTTCTTGATGGCCGTCGCCGTGGGGGCCGCATGCGGCATGGTCACACCCATAGGGCATCAATCGAACACGCTTGTCTGGGGTCCGGGCGGTTATCGCTTCAGCGACTACATTCGCTTGGGATTGCCCACCGAAATCTTGGTCACTGTCTCGGCCATTCCCTTGATCCGTTGGTTCTGGCCGTTTTGATGGTATGATGGAATCGCAAAATCCCAGAGTAGTTGGCCACTGATGAAACACGGATTAAACACGGCCATTCAATCGAACGTAGTCTCGCAATGGTAAACAGTCTTTTCCCTTTGCCACAACTTGCTCCCATCAGATTTGTCACTCCCAATCATCCGTGTTTAATCCGTGTCCGGTCTTCCGGACTGGCAGACCAGTCTTCCGTGGCTTATTCAAAGTTCTTCCCTAACAAACTCTGCGCAGTAAGATTAGGGGGTTCAACAGGTAAAGTATGGCCGAAAATCTAGAACACCTTGAACTTTCCAAACCGATCGTGCCCCATTTCGACGTGTCGGAACTCACCCGGTCTGAATACATCGCGGCCCTAGTGCATTTCTATCGGGGTGAATTGCATCGTTCGACGATCTGGCGGATGCGGCTCGACACAACGACCAACTGGGCCATCCTGTCGGTGATGGGCCTCGTGACGTTCACCTTCGGCGACCTGGACCACTCCCATGCCCCGTTGATCGTCGGGATGCTCTTGGTGCTCACCTTTATGGGGATCGAAGCCCGCCGCTATCGGATTTTCAACGTCTGGTGCGCGCGAGTGCGCAATTTGGAAGTGAACTTTCTCACGCCGATTCTGCAATACGACATGAAGGCCGTCAAACAAGGCTGGGGCCGAATGGTGGCCGAAGATCTCTTGCACCCACGGTTCAACATGACCTGGCAGCAAGCCCTGCGGGCGCGGCTCTTGCGCAATTATTTCCCGTTGTTTTTACTGCTCTTGGTCTGTTGGCTGGTGAAGCTGCAACCCGGCAATCAACCCGACCTGCCGGCGTTTGGCCAATGGGTCGCTCGGATGCAAATCGGCTTTCTCCCCGGCTGGGGCGTGCTCAGTTTTGTCGTATTGCTGTACACCTACTTCGCCGGTCTCGTTATTACCGGCAGGCGTTTCGAGGGCGAAGAAAAATCGTTCGGCGTGAGCGACAACCTGCTGCACAAATTCAGCATCTCCGAAGTCGACGCGGCCGATTGACATTTAAGCTCATCGCCAAACCGCAATAACAATTCGAGCTGCTGCGCTAAACACAGATGCCTTGTCCCTGGCGATTCTTGCCGGGATCACCCTACGCTAGCGCGTTCGGTTCCACTTCCAAGGAGAGCGCCATTGGAGTGAGCATCCTGGTGTCCATCATACCAATCGGCGCGCGTAAGTGGAATGTTACTTTGGCCTTGGACCGGCTTAGCAAACAATGCCTGATGCAAGTTGTATACGCCTGACGTATAACCGTATCGAGCACCCGCCAAATAAAGCCGGAAAGCGCGGTAGGTGGATTCATTGCGCGCTTCGACGGCTTGGTCGTGCCGCAATTCCAAATTCTCTAACCAACTTTTTAGCGTCATCGCATAATGTTCGCGCAAACTTTCCACGTCACGAACTTCAAAGCCGGCATTTTCCGCTTCGCGTTGAATGGCACTCACGGGACGGAGCTTGCCGTCGGGGAAAATATAGCGGCGAATGAACTTGCGCCATTTGGCAATTGGCTTGGGGCCGGTAAGAGTAATGGCCTGCACGAACAGCGCTCCGCCGGGACGCAAAAGGGTCATCATCTTCTTGAAATAAACTGCCATCATAAAATCCGCGGCGTGCTCCAATACCTCGACAGTGGCGATTTTATCAAAAGGCTCACGAGTCTGTATATCTCGATAGTCACGGTATTCCACGCGACAATGGTCGCCAAGTCCGCGGCGGTCGATCTCTTGTTGCGTAAACTCCACTTGCGCGCGGCTCAACGTTACGCCCAAGGCTTCGACGCCATAGTGTTCGGCCGCAAACGTAATTAGTCCACCCCAGCCGCAGCCAACATCAAGCAATCGCTCGCCTGGCCTTAACCTCAATTTTCGGCAGACGTAATCGAGTTTTTGCTCTTGGGACTCGCTGAGGGTATCGTCGGCCTGTTCATAATACGAGCTTGTGTACACCATGCGCGGATCCAGGAACTGCGCGAAGAACTCATTCGAAAGATCGTAGTGAAAGCCCACGGCTTGTCGATCTCTGGCTCGTGAGTGGAGCCGGCCTTTGAGCCGCGCGCCATCGTGTCCCACGCGCGGTTTACGGCCCTCGCTTGGCGAGCGCCAGAGACGCCAACCCAGTGAAGCAAGCAGCCATGGACTGCGATATTGCGCATCGAGCCGCCGCAAAAAAATGACGAATGCCTGCATATCGCCTGCCACGTCGAAATCGCCATACATGTAGGCCTCTCCAAGCGTTAAATCACTCGGCGGCCAAAACATGTTGCGAATTGAGCACGGGCGAGGAAAGATGATAGTAAAAGCCGGTTGCTCGCCAACCTCGGGCTCCCATCTTGAACCGTCCGGAAAGCTGACCGCGAATTCCCGAGGACCAAGATTCTTAGTAAGATCGCGGAGAATGCTTTTGCCAACCTCCAACTCGGAACTGCTGACAGGTTGCTCGAGACTCGCAACAGGCATGGTCATTACGCACCCCTTGTGAAAGCTTACCACGAATCATTTAACGCGAGCCTGTAGTATTGCATTTTATTTTACAAACACAAGCCATTCTCAGATTCTCTGAACTTAGGCTTTTCACTTTGCATATTTGAAAAACACCCCGGCGAGCCCTCGGCGCGTTCGCACCGCACTGAGTGCGCCAAGCATCAGTATTAATATCATTGACGCCGGCTCCGGCACGGGCACTTCCAAGGCGGAAGTGAGCGGTCCTCCGCCGCCATATTCCGCTTGCCAATCGGCGAGGTCATCCGCGCTAAACGGATCGGGCGAGCCACCCCGCTGCCACAATACAAAGTCGCGGCCATCGACGTCGCCGTCGTTGTCAAAGTCGCCAGTTAGCTCCGGTTGGAAATTAAAACTTACGCCATCGCCCGTGGGACTAATTGCAAAGGCGCCGCCGGCGAAGTTGTTCTGAAAACCACTCAGGTCGAAAGCGATCGTGTCCGCCGAAAAGCCGCTGATCGCCCCGATGACATTCAGCAGCGTCAGGCTGAGCGGCTGCTCGGGGTTAAAATTGGCGGCGAGCCCGGGTTGATTCTCCGCATCGAGAGTCACGATCTCGATCGTGAATTTGGAATTGGAGGTCGTGCCGGCATTAAAGTTCAAATCGCCCGAGACGTTGATCTGGTCGTAATCGACCCCCGCCGTGCCGTTGAAATCGCGAATTTCGAGCACCAACCGGCCGCCCTCGTTCAAGTTGAGCGCGCCGACATTGACTTCTCCCGGGCTGTTGCCGGGCGAGAAGACACCGCCGTCGGAGACGTTGACCGCGTCGTAGTTGCCGTCCCCCTTGGCCAACGACCCGTAGTTAACGTTGGTCGTGCCAGTGATCTCGCCGTTGTTGACCAGCAGCGCGCCGTTGAGCTCCCAGGAGGTGTCGTCCGAAAGGAAGACAACGCCGCCCGGATTAATCGTTGTCCGGCTGCCGCCGCCGCTGACGAGGTTGCTTTCGGTGTAAAGCAAGCCGCCACTGTTGACGGTGATGACGCCGTTGCTCGTGAAATCCTGCGCCGACAGCTCATTGTTGATCGTGATGATGCCGCTAGCTGCATTGACGACGCCGTCGAAATCCGCGCCGGCGTTGCTGATGAACGATCCACCATTGTTAAAGTTGGTGAAAATGGCGGGGGCGTTCTGGACGATGTGGGTGCTGTTGAATGTTGTCACGCCGGTGAAAAACGTGAAACCGCCGCCGGCAAGGATCGTATGCGTGCCGGGGCCGCGGAGAAAACCGCCGCGAACGTCAGTTCCAAGGTATTCCATGTTGCCGCCAGCCTCAGCCCGCAGGCTCATGGCGCCGAGATTGAGCGTGCTGCCGGAGAACCGCAGCGTACCTCCGCTGCCCGCTCCGTAACTGCGGCCGTTGACGTTGCCCTGGAGAATCAGCCGGCCGCTTTGTACGGAGTAGTCTCCGGTGAAGGCCGCCGCATTGGCCAAGGTCGTGTCCCCCGCGCCGCCGCCGGCTTTGGAGATTTGACCGTTGCCGGAGATCGCGGCGCTGACGGTTGTGGCGTCGGTGTGATTGAAGTTCATGATGCCGTTGTTCACGATGGCGGCGGCCTGAATCGAGCCGGCGAGACCGCCCTCGCCGATGTTGATCCTGGAGATCGAGCTGACGTTCACCTGGCCGGCACCGGCCGCGACGCTGACGAAGCCGCCGTTAGAAATAACCAGGGCGCCGACGCCGAGCCGGCCGACCACAAGATTCCGCGACATGATCCAGGTTGAGCCGGCTCCGGTGACCGTGACGTCGCCAAATGACCCGAGCTGATCGCCGATGATGGGTTGTTGCGCCACGAGCGAGTCTGCGTCGGT
>JBGTMM010000229.1:0-3007 GCA_041743635.1 Bythopirellula sp. | reverse complement strand
CTGGTGGCCGACGCGAGTTTGGCGAACGACGTGCTTGGTTGGCAGCCGAAGTACCGCGAGATCGAGGCGGTGGTGAAAAGTGCCTGGGGTTGGCACCAGGCGCATCCGCGGGGCTATGGGGATCGTCCTGCTCAGTGATGTTTAGGGTTGTTGAGAAAACGGACTGAGCACTTTGACCGTTCCATAAATTGTATCGTGGGTAAAGTCTTCGCTGTAGAGAGTATCAATACCGGCCTCGACACACGCTGCTAACAACATGCTATCCCAATGGGAGAGACTGTGCTTATCGCTCACATCCAGGGCGATCGATAATGAATTTGCAGTGGGATAAATAATTGGCAGCGACAAAATGAATTTGTTGAGATAGGCGTTGGTATCGGTGCGATTAATTCGGCCAGAGTCTTCCCAACGCCGCATGCAGGTCAGAAACTCTGCTGCTACTTGCCAAGGTACAACTAAAGGCAGAGGCTCGGAAGCAAGACTCTTCAATAATTCTTGAGCGAGTCGCGATTTGATAGGTTCCGCAGTATCAACGGCATAAACTAAGACATTGGTATCAACGGCGTTCATGCAATTGCTCGCGGGAGAATCGCTGGTTACCCGAATGAATGGGATTCGACACTTTCAACTCATCGAGGGCCGTTAACGCTTGATTCCAACGATTACGATTTTGGTCAAGAGGAACAATCGTTACATGCACACGGCATTGATCGGCCAATTGGATTTGTTCGTCGAGCTGCACCGCACCTCCTAGAATGACGCCTGAAAATGAAGTTTGCATCATGATTTCCCTGATTTGCCCATGCTTATTCTACCACGCGCGGGGTTGCCGTGTCAAAAAAGCGGAGAGGCAGTTGCAGGGAGCTTACGCAACCCCGCTCGCCGTGGGTTCGCCAATGGCGGTTTCTTCTGTGCAGGTGGCTCCCTGCGTGTGATGGACTTGCTCGATCACGCGCATGTGCCGCCATTTGCCCCCCATGAAGCGCAACAGGTAGACAGCCGCCAGCGCGATCAGCCAGATGACGATCAGCACCCAACATTCGTAGACACCCAGGTGGAAGACTTCCACGGCCAAGTAGCTCGTGACGGCCAATGCGGTCGCCATCACGAGGCTCACTAACATAATGTACGTGGTGTCGCCGGCTCCTTTGAGCGCCGAGACAAAAATAATTTGCGTGGCATCGAACATATTGTAGGCAGCGACGAAGTAGAGCAACACCATCGCCATTTGCCGCAGTTTGTTCATGTATTCTTCATCGTACTGATCGTCGAGAAAGTTTTCGAGGAACAGGTTGGGAAAGACCACGTAAAGTACCGTGATGATTCCCATATAAATCAAGCCGATCTGATAGGTGGTCCAAGTCGCGCGGTTGGCGAGGTCGTCTCGATTTTCGCCCAGACGTTGCCCGACCAAAATCGACGCGGCGATTCCCAGCCCCCAAACGGGCATGAACGAAACTGTGTTGATGCTAAAAGCCATGGTGGTGGCCTGGGCTTCCATGTCGCCGAGCCTGCCGATGAGCATCACGAAAATTGTGAAGCCGGTCACGTCCAAGAGCATCTGTACTCCACCGGGCCCACCGTAGTACACCAAGCGACGGAAGAGGGGCAGCTCCAACTTCCACTGGTTTGTGCGGAATTGAGTCACGTGTGATTCTTGCCGCAATAAGAAAAAGTAGATCACTGGCTTGAGCCAGAATCCTATGACGGTAGCCCAAGCGGCGCCGGCGATCCCCATTTCCGGAAAGCCCGCGTAGCCGAAGATCAACAGGACATCGAGCACCAAATTGACAACCACGGCGAACAAGTCAATCAGCATGACGACCCACGTCATGCCACGGCCACTGTAGAAGCAGGACTGCGACTGAGCGAGGGCCATCGCCGGTCCACCCAAGCAGAGGATTTGATAGTAGATAATCTCTTGCTCAGTGGATTCCGCGCTATGCCCCGCCTGGGAAAAAATGAGGTTGGCGAGTGGGATCGCAATGATCGCGAGCGGAAATGAGAGCATCGCGAGCCAATTGCCTTGCCAGACCACGGGGCCAATGCGTTCGGGCTGGTCGTCGCCGTGGTATTGCGAGACGAAGGTGCTCACATAGCTACACATGCCCATGAACACGCAGAACACCGCGAACCACACGATGCCCGCGGAAAAGGAAGCCGCCATGGCCGTGGGCGAGTAATGCGCGAGGAACGCTCGATCGACGTAGGTCATCACGGTCCACGACAAGGTGGAGACGACCATGGGCATCGCGACTTGCAGGACTTCGCGCCCGCCGCTGGGCCGGTGCCACCAGGAAGATTCGTTCGTCGTCGGTTTTCTGCTCGCCGAGTCCATTCGTCACCAGTAAAGAGAATCTGCGCAGGAACAAGAGTGGGGATCGCAAATTGTAGACGATCAACCTGGGGAAAGACACCGAAGCGGCCACTTCGACTTGCGATTTTGCTAAGACTTAACAAACTGGTAAGAGGTTCGCGTTCAGCGGGCTTTGGTTGAGCGGCTTCCGGCCAAACCCTATGATGAGAACCGGCTTCTGCATTTCTAAGCTCGAATGATTTTTTTCGGAATGTTGCCAGCATGAGTGTTGCCACCGCCTCGACGCGACCGACGATTTCACCATTGCCCGACAAGGTGCGGGACTATTTGGCGGAACTGGGAAAACGCACGGGTGGCGACATTCGCACCGATAGTTTTAACCGCGTGCTTTACAGCACCGATTCGAGCATCTATCAGGTGATGCCGTACGCGGTGGTGCTGCCGAAAAATATCGAAGAGCTGCACGCGGGTGTGGAGCTCGCGGCGAAGTATGGCGTGCCGATTTTGCCGCGGACCGGTGGCAGTAGCCTCGCGGGGCAGACCGTGAACGAAGCAGTCGTGTTCGATTTGAATCGACATTTGGATCGCGTGCTGGAAGTGAATGTCGAAGAGCATTGGGTGCGAGTTGAACCGGGGGTCGTGCTCGATCACTTGAACGCGCAACTCCAGACAGCGGGCTTGCAGTTTGGT
>JBGTMM010000228.1:0-2627 GCA_041743635.1 Bythopirellula sp. | reverse complement strand
GTTGCTCGACGAAATGGCGAAATGGTGAATTGTGCTCAACCTGTTACGACCGTGAGTGCCGTGATCGATCTAACAACCGACAAACTGGCCGAACTGATCGCGCAACGGCACGCGTGCCTTGTGCAAATGCACAAGTTGGGCATGAAACAGTCGGAGTTGGTGAGAGGGGGCGAAATTGGCGCGCTGCTGAGATTGTTGTCGGTGAAAAATCAATTGATCGTGGCGCTACAAGCAACAGAGTACCAGTTGACCCCGTTTCACGACCAAGATGCTGAACGACGAGAGTGGTCGAGCCCGGCGGCGCGCGAGCGTTCTTCCCGGCAAGCTGCCGAGTGTCAAGCGCTGCTCGCGGAAATTATGGACATGGAACGCGACAGTGAACAAAAAATGACCGCGCGCCGTGACCTTGTTGCCGGCCAGTTGCAAGCAGCGCAGTCGGCGGGCAACGCGCGGCGTGCTTACCAAGTCCATCAACGACAATCACCTCGACCTCCCGCCTTCGACGCGGATGATACGCTGGCCTCCCAGCTCGATTTGCAATCTGAAACCTAAATTTTCCGAGACCGGTTAAGCCCATGAATATCCAAATCAACGAGACGCCGCATCTGCGACTTGTCACCGCCGACGAGTTCCCCAGCAGCGAGCCGGCGGAGTTGACCGTGGGTTGTAGTTTGGAAACGGTGCTGGCCGCGTGGCACGAAGCAACTGTGCGACTGCAAGAAACCCACGAGTTGCTGCAAGGCGAGGTACGGCGGCTCAACAATGAACTCGAAGCCAAGAACAAACAACTGGCATTGCAGAATCGCCTGGCCGACATAGGACGGATGGCCTCGCACGTCGCCCATGAAGTTCGCAACAGTTTGGTTCCAGTCACCCTTTACATGGATTTGCTCAAACGCCGACTCACAACCGACGGCAAGGGCATGGACATCCTGACCAAAATCGAGGCCGGGTTTAACGCCCTGGATATTACCGTGAACGATCTCTTGAATTTCACTTCGCATCGCGAGCCGCGTTGGCAGTCGTTTGCCGCTTTGGATCTGGTTCGCGAAGTGTGCGATGCCCTTGGGCCGCAACTCAAAGCCCAGGCGATTCGCGTGGACCTGGAAGTCGCGCCGTCGGTGCGCGTCAATGCCGACCGTGAAATGTTGCGGCGGGCCGTGTTGAATCTCGCGCTCAATGCCTTAGACGCGATGAGCGACGGAGGCGAGTTGGTGATTACGGCATTCGACGGACCGCGCGGCTTTGTGATGGAAGTTGCCGACAGCGGACAGGGACTTAGTCAAAACCAATTGGGAAAAGTGTTCGAGCCATTCTTCACCACCAAGAGTAACGGCACGGGACTGGGATTGGCTATCGTCGAGCGGATCGCCGAGGCCCACGGGGGACGTGTGACGGCGTGTAATTGTCCCGAGGGTGGCGCGGCATTCACGATTGAACTGCCCTCAAGTCAGGTTCACGTTCATACCAAGCGGATGGCGGCATAATGGCTCAAGCGAAGGCCAAAACAAAGCGACGGATGTTGGTGGTCGACGACCACGCGGCGGCACGGGAATCGGTTGCCGACGTGCTGCGCCACGTCGGTTACGAAGTCACCGGCGCGTCGAGTGCGAGTGAAGCCCTTAGCCTGCTGAGTCGTGAAGAATTTCAGGTGATCATCACCGACCTGCAAATGCCAGGCATGGATGGGCTGGAGTTCATTCGCCAAATCCATCATCGCGGTTTGATGGCGCAAGTGATCATGGTGACGGCCCACGCGACGATTGCCTCAGCGGTGGAGGCAATGCGATATGGGGCGTTTGATTATTTGGAAAAACCGTTTAATGCCACGCAGCTTGAAGCGACCGTGCGCCGAGCGTTGGAACGCGGCCAGTTGTTGTTGCCTGAAGAACAACGTTCCGAATCGCACCCGCATGACGGTGAAATCCCAGGGTTGGTGGGTACGAGCCGAGCGATGCAGGAATTGCGTACTCGGCTTGCCCAAGTCGCTCCCACCGACGAAACAGTTCTAATTTGCGGGGAAAGCGGGACGGGCAAGGAATTAGTCGCGCAGGCGATTCATCGGTTGAGCAAACGGGCCCAGGGTCCGCTCGTGAGTTTGAACTGCCCTGCTCTCTCGCCGCAACTGACCGAGAGTGAGCTTTTTGGCCATCGTCGCGGCGCGTTCACCGGTGCCGACGACGATCGCATTGGCCGGTTTGAAATGGCTGAGAACGGCACGATCCTGCTCGATGAAATTACGGAAATCGATCTGGGATTACAAGCCAAATTGTTGCGCGTATTGCAAGAACGCACATTCGAGCGGGTCGGCTGTGGCAAAACCCGCGCTGCGAACGTGCGGGTATTGGCTAGCACCAACCGGGACCTTGCCAAGGAAGTTGTTAACGGTCGCTTCCGCCAAGATTTGTATTATCGCCTGGCGGTTGTGCCGCTGGTCCTGCCTCCGCTGCGGGAGCGCGATGACGACGTGCATCTGCTAACCGACTTTTTCCTGGAACGTGCCGCCAAACGGTTGGAGCGCTCGATCTCGACCCTCACCGCTGACGTGCGTGATTTGTTTGCAGCCTACCACTGGCCAGGCAACGTGCGCGAGTTGGAAAATATCGTCACTCGGGCGTGCGTGCTCA
>JBGTMM010000227.1:0-2494 GCA_041743635.1 Bythopirellula sp. | reverse complement strand
TCCTGTGGTTCGCGGGGGCAAGTGCCATGTCGGGATTGCTCCACCAGCTGCCGCGCTATTTGCCGCGATACGGCATGGCCCCCAAGTGGGCCGAAGCGATTCGACCCCTGGCATTGTTGCTTACCGGGGTGAGTCTGCTGGTGACGATCATTTTTGATGCGAGCGTCGAAGCGCAAGGGGAAGCCTACGCCACCGGAGTGATGATGCTCATGTCGAGCGCGGCGGTGGCCGTGGTCGTCGATGTCTGGCAGAAATCCAAGATTGCCGGCAAGCCAAAAATTCCCTGGGCCTACATCGTGGCCATGGCGATCTTTCTTTACACGACCGTCGCGATCGTCATTGAAAAGCCGGACGGCATTCGCATTGCCGGGGCGTTTATTTTGGCGGTGATTATTGCTTCCGGCGTGTCGCGGATAATGCGCAGCACCGAATTGCGGTTTGATCGTTTCGAGTTTGTCGATGAGGAATCACGGGTCTTGTGGGATACGCTCAAGTATCTCGATTTCCCCGTGCTCGTTCCTCATCGTCCTGGACAGCATACCATCGAACAAAAAGAGCGAAGCATTCGCAAGGCCCACCGTTTAAGCGACGACACGCCAATCGTATTCGTGGAAACCTCTCTGGGCGACCCCAGCGAGTTTACCCAAAGCCCGTTGATCGCCGTGCATAGCGAAGATGATCGGTTCATCATTCGGCTCACCAATTGCGTATCGATTGCCCACACGATTGCCTTGGTGGCCTTGGAACTCGCGCGCACCGGCAAGCCTCCTGAAATTCACTTCGGTTGGTCGGAACGGAGTCCGCTCACGGCGAGCTTGGACTTCGTGCTCTTTGGCGAGGGGAATGTCCCCTGGATGGTCCGCGAGCTAATTCGCCGTGCCGAGCCTGATCCCCAACGCCGCCCGCGAATTATCGTTGGCTGAATGAGTTTTACTTGGTGCCGCTTGCTAACTGCAGTGAGTCGACAATCTCTGGCAGGACGTGCACGTCGACGCGCGAGTTGAATTGCAGCTCGCTTTTGTCGAGGCTTTCGGCGATGGGTTCGTTCCCCTCGGCTTGGCTCAGGCGAATCAAATCCGGGTCCATTCCCAGTCCTTCGAGAACCTGCATGACGGCGCTACAGCGGGCGTAGCATAGCTCCCAGTGATTTTTGTAAGGGCTCTCGGCGGGCAAAGGCCGACGCAGCGAATGAGCGCGGATTTCGATGCGATTACGGCGACCTAAGAGATTGCTGACGGAGTGCTTAAGATGTTCCAACTGCTCATTCTCCATTGCCGCGGTGCCATCCTTAAAAAGCACCGTGATCTGCGGAGCATCGTTGAATTGGGCGGCGGCAAAGCCGTTTCTCATTTTGCCCGGTTGCCCTCGGCCTTCATTGCGTTTCTCGACGGAGGCCGAATAGCGGCCTTCTTTCTTCGGCGGATCATCCTCCGAGCCGTAACCTCTGCTGGGGGGATCATCGGATTCGATAGCAAACGGATCGCGGAAATATTGAGCAACGGATTGTTTCACGTCTGGCTTCTGCGATGTGAGCCACATCACCATGAAAAAAGCCATCATCGCGGTCACGAAATCCGCGTAGGCCACCTTCCATGCTCCACCGCCGGCACCTGCCATGGGTTATTCTCCCGCAAAAATTATTCGTGTGCCTGCGTGGCGCTAACTCGCATCGACAGCCTTAAACAGTTCTTCCATATCATCGCGGGTGGGGCGCATTTCGGTTCCCACACTGCGACGCGCCTTCTCGATGGCCACCTTGGGCGGCAATTCGTTGGCAAAGGCCAGAATCATCGTCGTAATTGTGCGGAAGAATGAAAGTTCCATTCCCCCGAGCACTTCCATCCGCGCCGCCAACGGCCCGAAAAAGCCATACGACAACAAGATTCCCAGGAACGTGCCCACCAGAGCCGCGCCTACCTTATGGCCGATTTCTTCCACCGGGCCGTCGATGTGGCCCATCGTGATCACGATGCCCAACACCGCCGCGACAATCCCAAAGCCCGGCAAAGCATCGGCCGTCTTTACCAGAGCAACCGTCGGCATGTGATGTTCATGTTCAATCACGGCCAATTCCGCGTCAAAGAGTTCGGGCATCAATTCCTTTCGTACGGTCCCTTCCACCAATAACGAAAATCCACCGGCGACGAACTCGCAGACGTGATGATTCTTTAACACAAGGGGATACTTGGCAAAGATGCTGCTCTCATAGGGATTAGAGACATGCGATTCAATGGCCAAGAGGCCGTCTTTGCGAGAGGTCTTCATCAAGTCGTACATCAGGCTAAAAAGCTCGTTGTACATCTTGCGATTAAAGGGCGAGCCTTTGATGGCCTGTATGATCCCCTTCGCAAGATCGATGAGCAGCTTCTTGGTCGACATCACGATCAGCGCGCCAAGCGAAGCCCCGCCGATCGTGACGATTTCCGAGGGATGCCACAAAGCACCCGCGTGTCCGCCGGCCATGGAGAATCCTCCCAGCACGCCGACGATGACC
>JBGTMM010000226.1:0-7985 GCA_041743635.1 Bythopirellula sp. | reverse complement strand
ATTTCTCGGCCGCGGACGCGCCATCGCACTTGCTGCATCCCGATTCGGAACACGTCCGCGCGCTGCTCGAAGAGTTGGATGACGTGATCTTTCAAGCCATTCGCGGCGACACGGCTTCTTTGGAACAGGCCCGCACCCTCTGGCCGCGAGTCGTGCATCTGATCGGTTGGGAGTTGGTCGAAGAGTCCCGCGAACAGTATTTGCGCTACTCATCCGACCTCGCCAAGCGCATGGAACACCAGGAACTCCGCGATCCGCAACGCGCCCTGGCCGCCATCGAGATCATCGAACTTTTAATGCGAGGATAGGCGCTAGTTACTAGGCGCTAGGCGCTGGTTAACTAGCGCCTAGCGCCTACCAACTAGCGCCTCCATAAACTGCCGGAACAAATAGTGGCTGTCATGCGGCCCCGCTGAGGCCTCGGGATGATATTGCACGCTGAACGCGGCCACATCCCGGCGGCGGACCCCTTCAATCGTGCCGTCATTAAGACTGCGATGGGTCACTTCCAGATTGGCCGGGAGCGATTCTTCATCCACGGCAAAGCCATGGTTCTGCGAGGTGATCTCCACCGTGCCGTTGTTCAATTGTTGGACGGGCTGATTGGCCCCGCGATGGCCGAACTTCATTTTGAAGGTCTTGGCCCCGCTCGCCAGTGCCAGCAATTGATGTCCCAAGCAGATGCCAAAAACGGGCTGTTTTCCCAACAAATCGCGGATCGTGCCGATCGCGTAATCCAGCGGCTCCGGATCGCCAGGCCCATTGGAAAGAAACACTCCATCGGGATTCAAGGCGAGCACCGCTTCAGCGGTCGTGTCCCCCGGCAACACCGTCACGCGACACCCCTGATCGACCAAATGCCGCGGGATGTTCCACTTCATGCCATAATCCAATGCAACGACGTGAAACAATTTCTGATTTCTGATTTCTGATTTCTGATTGCCAGATTCCGCAATCCGCATTTCGCAATCCGCATTCAAATGCGTCCATTCACTAACAGTTTCATCCCAGGTAGCCGACTGCGCGGGGATCACTTCGCGCACCAAGTCGCGACCCACCAGCCCCGGGCTCGCCTTGGCTTTGTCGACCAAGCTCGCGTCGTCCATATCCATGGTCGAGAGCACCCCTCGCATGGCCCCCTGCGAACGAATTCGCCGCACAAGAGCGCGGGTGTCAATGGATTCAATTGCCACCACGCCCCATTTTTTCAGAAAGTCCCCGAGCGAATGTTCCGCGCGGAAGTTGCTCTCAATCCGGCTATGTTCGCGGACCACAAACCCGGCGAGGTGCGGCTGGCTGCTTTCGTAATCGCTCTTGTTGACTCCGTAGTTGCCGATCTGCGGATAGGTCATCGTGACGATCTGACCGCGATAGCTGGGATCGGTGAGAATCTCTTGATAGCCGGTCATCGAAGTGTTGAAGCAGACTTCACCGTCAACTTCCCCCTCGGCACCAATCGACGTGCCGGTGTAGACAGTGCCATCTTCGAGCGCCAGTTTTGCGGGTTGTATCATTTGCGCGTACGGGTTCGATCTCGGTAGATGGCCAATAGGATGATTGAAACGATTTGTCCGTTAAGCTCGCCGCAATTTCACGACGATACGCAAAACAGGCTGTGGGTCTCCGGCTGTGAAACACAGTCGGTCAGCCTAAATTTCGAGGGTTCTTGCCCCGGCGAGCAAGGACCCTCATTTTTTTGCGCTCGTGTGATTCTAGCGAATTCTCGCGTGTCAAAATAGCCGCGATTCAACGAATCGCAGGGCCTTCCGTGCGATTCGTTAAGTCGCGGCTCAATAATCATCGACTCTGCTTCCAGCCCCAATCCCGCACGACGGCCTGCCAGGCGAGGATTGTGACCGTCATCGTGGATAGTATCAAAACAGTCGAATAACCCAAGAAACTGCTTAGCCACTGAGGAGGTCCGTTAGAAAACATCCACAACAAGACCAGCCATCCGCAGAATAGTGACGCAATTGCCAAGACAACCGCATAGATCGGCTGTCGTACGAGTGTATATGCGGCTAAAGCAAGAGCATAAAGCAGTAGATAAAAAAGTAAGGCAAACCATCCGACTTCGATGGGTGGATCTCTCAAACTAGCCAGCCAATACGAAAATATCGCAAGAGGCACAAAAGAAATGATCAATATGGAAAGGCCTGTGAAGAATTTGATCCAAAACCATACGTGCGCGTTTAACGGCCGTGATCTCCAAAAATTCTCAACACCTTTTGCATAATCTTCGTACAGCACGCCAATGCCTGTAAACAGCGCGACTAATGCCGCGACAGCGGCAGTGGTTGCTCCCAGCATATCGCCAAAAGTATTCGTGCCTCCGCCAAGACGATCCCACCAATAGTAAAGTGGGACCAAGGTGACAATTCCCACGACGGCAATGAGAGAGAGGGGAGCCGTTTCGCGGACTTGCTTCCAAATGATCGCGTCGATTGGTGTTCGTAATGGCATTTTCGCCGCGCGCATGGTCGGCAACAGCTTCCAGTCATCGACCTTGTTATGCGCCGGATGAGTGACCATCCGTCCGAATTTCTTTAGATACCAAACAAGCAAGAACGAATGCCCGATCATTGCAGCCAGAATCAATGCGGCCCGGCTCAGCCCTACATCTTCTGCCGACCTGACTATGTGTGAATTAACAAGACCAGCTCCTCCTGGCAGTGCAGGCAGTACTATAAGCCCAAGCTTCTTCATAGTTTCTATCTCATATCCTTGGGAAATCGCCGCAAGGCCCGCGAAAAACATCCAAGCGACTGCTCCCACCAAAAACGCGACCGCGCCCGCCCGCACCTCATCAGCACGATTGACGCCTCCAGCAACGGTCCACAGCAGTACACTAACAACTCCAAGCACACCGCCAACTGCGCGAGCAATAAGCCAAGTCTCAATTCCCCAAGCCAATCTAAAACCGAGACTGTTTTGCCTAATCGCCATTTGCACTTGTCCTGGTTCGGCCGGCAGAAACGAAAGGGACATCCAAACGAGCGATAGCATAATAAACACTGGAAACGAAACCACGAACATTGCGATCAAGAGTTTGATCAAGGCTGTCTGCCAGGATGATATCGGCAGCGAACTTAGAAAGTGTGACGTGCGACGGGAATTCTCACCCGCGGCCACCGACATGCCGACAAACATGCCGGCAAGTAGTGCATAGATATACAAAACCGATGTTGCTATCCCAAGAACGATGTCTGGGATGTCACTTTCTCCTGCTTCTCCATCCCAGTACATGGCGACAACTGTTAATGCCGGCACTCCCACCAAAATCCCAGTCAGCGCCGCCAGCTTCCAGCGTTGTTCGCACCACTCTTTCCACAACAAGCTAAGCCAAATCGAGTTCATCTCACAAATTCCTTATTGGCCACGAAAAACACAAAAATCACAAAAAACTTTTCGTGCCTTTTCGTGTTTTTGGTGCTATTTCTCTCTTCACGTCTGTGGCACTAACTCGGTAATCGATTGCTTATTTTCGGAAGCGCCTTTTTTCCCCGCGACGTACGCCTCGAAAATCTCATCGAGATTGAGATTCACCACGCGGTGCTCGACCCCTTCTTGCTCGAGGGCCTGAATCATCGCGGGAGCTTCTTCCACTATGATCGCCACGTCATTGCCATCGGGGCGCTGGTCGAGGATTTTTGCCTGCCCGGCCAGCATCCCCGCCGCTTCGCGGCTTAGCGAGATTTGCTTCACATCACGCCGCAAATCCTCGGTCTCGGCATGGCGCACAATCTGACCGTGATCGAGAATCGCCACCTCGTCGGCCACCGGTTCCACCTCGTACAAAAGGTGCGAACTATAAAACACGGTCCGGCCTTCCCCTTGCAAATGGGTGATGAGATCGCGGTTAAACTGCTTACGCATGATTGGATCAAGCCCGAGCGCGGGATCGTCGAGGATCACCAACTCCGGCCGATGCGCGAGCGCGAGCACCAACCCGAGCCGCACATTCTGCCCCTTGGAAAGATGTTTGATTCTTGTCGGCAGCGGCACTTCAAAATCTTTGGCGTATTTGAGCGCGAGTTGGTGATCCCATGTCGGATAGAATGGGGCCATGAACCGCAGGATTTCCTCGCACCGCATCCAGCCGTACATCGTTTGATCCTCGGCCAAGTAGCCGACCCGCCGCCTGACTTCGATGGCGTGCGTGGCGGGATCGAGATTCAACACGCGAATCTCGCCGGCGTCCCGTTTCAAGAGGCCCATCATCAACCCGATGGCGGTCGTCTTGCCTGCTCCATTGCGGCCGAGGAACGCAAACGTCTTCCCCTTTTCCACCTGCAACGTCGTCCCTCGCAGCACTTCCTGCCGACGGAACGATTTGCAGACCCCCTGAAACTCGATGGCGAACGCGCTCATTTCGTCACCTCAATATTGCTTTTAGGTTCAATCTTTGATTTTGAAAGGCGGAGCACTTGCTCAAGTGCCGCGGAAAGAAGTTCGTGCAGATCGTCGGCGTCAAGGCCCAAGGCAACGCCTTGCCGAGCGACCTGACGCAGCTCCTCGGTGAGCCGTTTCCGATGCGCGGCCCGCGTGAGGCCTGCGGCGTCCTCGGCCACAAACGTCCCCTGCCCATGCCGCATTTCCAAGAGCCCCTCGCGAACCATGCGCTCGTAAACGCGTAAGATGGTATTTTGATTCACCGCGAGTTCCCGGGCTAACTCGCGGACCGAGGGCAGGCGGTCGCCACTGACAAGTTTCCCCGAGGCGCAGAGCGTCGCAATCTGCTCGGCGATTTGCGACGAGATCGGCACGGCCGAGCCTTTTTCGATGCGAATTAACATAACTACCACCCCAAAAACAGGCCAACTGATTACAGTTATATAACACTGTTCTTTGGGTGTCAACAAGATTTTGTTTCGCAATGTCTTCAACCACGAATCTTCACGAATACCACGAATAATTTGATACGTGAGATTCGTTTCGATTCGTGGTTAATAAAATCTTGCTTGATGAATTTGGCGGACTTGGCGGTTCATTCTAACTTTGCAATCCTCCTGAGTGTGCAGGTCTGCCCTAGTCCGCGGGCACCTCGCGGCTTAGGATTTTGTTGCCATGGCAACTACTTCTGAAGCCCCCGACAGCAATTCATCTTCTGGATCGCCCCCGATTCAGCCGGAGCTCAAGACTCAAGCCGAGTTTTTTTTGCGGGCCGCTGAAAAGGTCCGCGCGAAATTCCCCGACTCCTCGGGTGTGTACCTGTTTCAGGATCAAACGGGTCGCGTCTTGTACGTAGGGAAGGCGAAAAACCTGCGTGCTCGGGCCGGCAGCTATTTTTTGAAAGCGGCCGCGGCGGATTTACGGACCAGCCGACTCGTGCAGGAAGTTTACGACATCGACTTTATGGAGGCCGAGAGCGAGGTCGACGCCCTGCTGATGGAAGCGCGGCTGATCAAAGACATCCAGCCGAAGTACAACAAGGAAATGCGCGACGACAAGTCGTTTCCCTACTTGCAGATCACGACGCACGAAGATTTTCCAAGGATTGAAATCACGCGCGAACCACGCACGAGCGGCGTGAAACTTTATGGACCATTCACGAGCGCGGGGGCACTCAATGGCGCCCTGCAAGTCTTGCAGCGGGTGTTTCAGTTTCGCACCTGTTCGCTCGACATCGAAGCCGAAGATGAACGCTGGCGGTGGTTTCGGCCTTGCCTCTTGGCATCAATTCGCCAATGCACCGCTCCCTGCAATTTGCGGATCACGAAGGAAGAATATCGCCGCGACATTGGGCGGCTCAAGAAATTCCTCGACGGCAACCGCAAAACGCTTCTCAAGGAACTCAAGGCTGAGATGCAAGAGGCGGCGACCGCACTCCGCTACGAACAGGCGGCCCGATTGCGTGATGAGATCACGATGCTCGAATCTCTCAACGAGCGAGGCGATCTTGATAAACACATCCAGCCCGAGGTGTTTTACATTGATCCCAAAAAGGGCTTGGTTGGTTTGCAGAAAGTTTTGAAGCTTCCCATCGCGCCGCGAACGATTGAAGGGATGGACATCGCGCATTTGGGCGGTAGCGAGACCGTGGCGAGCCTCGTGCAATTCATCGACGGCATGCCTTTTAAGCCGGGCTATCGCCGATATCGCATTCGCGAAGTGCAAGGGATCGACGATTATGCCAGCATGCAAGAGATCGTCAGCCGTCGATTCGCCAAACTGCGCGACGATACCGAAATGTTCCCCGATATTCTTTTAATCGACGGTGGCAAGGGGCAACTCAACAGCGCGGTCCAAGCGTTTGAAGCGGTGGGCGTCGAACCTCCGCTCGTATTGTCACTCGCCAAGCGCGAGGAACTGATCTTCGTCAACGGCCGCGCGAAGCCACTCAAGTTGAGCCGCCATTCTTACGCACTGCGACTCTTGCAGTATGTGCGCGACGAGGCGCATCGCTTTGCGCAACATTATCATCATTTGCTGCGGCGAAAGAAGAATCTGGGCGACTCGTAGCGATTCTTTTCAAATAGCCCACGGCGCAAGCCATGGGAATTTATGAACGCGCACTCTTATTTCGACCATCGGCTTGCGCCGACGGCTATTTTTGGTGTTTGAATCTCGTTCGATTTGGTTATTTCCGCATTTTTTTGCTGCCTACTTGCGAAGTCATTCCGACTCGCTAAAATGCCGTTACTGAGTGGGAAATAAACCCAAAATCAGTATTAAAATGGATTTAAACATGGGAAACCAGCCATTTCTGAAGGAGGGCACAGATGCACCATGCTGAGCTAGCTCCAAGATGGCCGACGTACCTGAACTTTTTCTCGGTGACTGGGCTCGGTCGGTGGACGAGCGGTTCCGGTTGTCGTTGCCCACGGAATGGGCCGAGGAGTTGGTGGACGATAAAGGGGAGTGCGTGTTGGCCAAGGAGCGGCCCGGTTGCGTGAGCGTTTGGCACCCGCGCGAATGGAAAGAGTGGTTGAGCGAAGGAGTCGCGCTCGTGACCGGCAAGATTCGCAGTGGGCGAGTCAGCGGTCGGATGGATCAGGTGCAGATGTTTGGCCGACTGTTGTCGACGCGACATAAGTCGGTCCCGATTGCGGGTCGCGGTCGAATGGCGATCCCCGACAGCTTTCGCACGTTTTTGGAAGTGGAAGCTGGCGGAGAATTGTTGGTGGTGGGTGCCGCGGTGTGTGTCGAGATTTGGAACCCAACGCGCTGGAGCACGCACATCGGCGAGCACATGAGCGAGTTTCGAGAGTTGTTCGACAAGCTGGCGGATTGAAAAGAAAGCCGTTAGCGATTAGCTGTCAGCTTTTAGCCAGAGGAAGAAATTAATTTCTGGCTCATAGCTGAGAGCTAATAGCTGACAGCTTTTAATGTCGCCATGCCCGGTCGGCACGATAGCCTGTTACAACCCGTCCGTTGTCACCCGGTGCGGGATGCAAGTCGCATATTGAAAGGCTATCGGGCTGCGAAGCCGTGTATAAGCCGGCTGGGCATGGCGTCAATTATACTATACGTGATGGCGTGGCGACGAAGTCTCGCGCGACAAGTCGCGGCGCGTCGGGCCGCGGCGTTTCTAGAGTTTCAGCCCACCGCCTGGGGTTTGATTTTTATACTCATTCTGCAAGGTGACAAACGCCAGCCGCAGTTGATGGAGCAACGTTTCGAGCATCGCGGACTCTTCGGTGGAAAGGTTCCCCTTAGTCTTGTCCTGCAGGATTTGCAACATGTCGATTGTGTAACGGGCATGCTCCCAACTGATCGAGTGTTCGTTCGTGAATGGATTCGGTAATTGTCCGAGCGCGACCATCGCTTCCGAGGCGAAGGTTGTCACGAGCATCTCGAAGGAAGCAGGCGGCAAATTGTACGGATCAACTTCGGCCGCGGGTTCCGACTTGGGTTGCTGGGCAAAGTTTTCCTTTTCTTTTTCGACTTGGCTTTTCCAGTCTTCGTCGATGAAGATTTTCTTTTCGTCGCTCATGGGAGCTTTCTTAGTTAGCGAGCTTTGCGGAGAAAGGGGACTGTTTCTT
>JBGTMM010000225.1:0-5709 GCA_041743635.1 Bythopirellula sp. | reverse complement strand
GGCCATGGAAACACCACTGAGCAACATGCCCATTGAATAGAGCCGCTTGATATTGACGCGTTGCAGCAGGAAGCCGTTGATGAGGAACGTAAAGGGAATGCCCGTGTAAACCGCCAGTTGATAAGTAACCACCATGGAAACGTCCTGCGACTTGCGCATCACGTAGGCCGCCACGAACAGGTCGATCACCGGCCCGACGAAGGCGTAGATAAGGTTCGTCAGGAGCAAGATCCGCATGTCGCGCGGATACGAGAGGAAATGCTGGTATTCGAGGCGGAGTTTATTCATGGATCAGCTTATTCATGCCTCAGTTGAGCGGAGAGTTTGAAGTATTTGCGCGATCGAGAAGCGCGCGCCGCAGATCACGCTATCGGAGGCGCCGTAGTAAATCGTCAGCGTGTCGCCGTCCACAACATGGCCGTTAGTGAAGACCACGTTGCCGAAGAAACCGGTGCGTTCATATTCGGCGACGGGTTCCATGATGGGTTCCCCCGAGCGGGCCAGGACTTTCCACGGAGATTCGAGATCCAAGAGCAGCGCTCCGAGACAATAACGATTGTTGGCATCGGCACCGTGGTAGATTTCAAGCCAACCCTCCGAGGTGCGAATTGGGGCGGCCCCGGCGCCGACGCGCGCCGCGTCCCACATGCCGGGCCGACTGTGTGCAATGCAGCGGTGTTGACCCCAATGCACGAGGTCGGGCGATTCGGCAATCCAAATGTAATTCCCGCCGATGAATTGGCTGCTGGGACGGTGCAGCGCGTAGTACTTGCCGCCGATGCGTTCCTCGAAAATGGCGCAATCCTTATTATGAGGCGGGAGAATCATGCCGTGCTGCCGCAGTTTGCGCCAATCGGTCGTGCTGCGCATACCGACGCCCACGCCGTGCTCCGACACTTGCGTAAAGGTCAGGTAGTAAGTCTCACCGATTTGCGCGACGCGGCAATCCTCGATGCCGTAGGACTCCAATTCACCTTGGCCAAAAATTATTGGATAGGTTAAGTCTTCTGAAAAGTTGATGCCGTCGTCGCTGGCGACCAGCCGCAAGTGCGACATCGTGGTGAGATAATCCATGCCGTCATAGCCGATGACCCTTGGGTCAGCGCGATTGAGCTTCGGATCGGAGTTATCAAATTCCAGAATCTGCACCTTTCCCTGCGCGTCGAGGATGGGCAGCGTCGTCTTGCCGGACTTCTGCTCGGGTCGCTCGGCCACGCGCAAAAGGAGCCACGTTTTGTCGTTGAATCGAAACACACCGGGATTCAACAGACATTCAACCTTCATGCCCTCGATGCTCGGCCGAACGTCGGCCGGCTTAAGGATCGGGTTTTCAACAAAGCGTTTCGCGATGTCAGCCATAAGCCGAATTTTTCCTTAATCCGTGTAACGCACGACGATATTGTCAATCAGTGTCCGTTTTCCATCGCGTCGCATTTCCCCTTTCACGGGAGTGAGCACCACGACCCTCGCGGTGTCTGGCGGGATCGTGATTTCCGCGACGCCGCGAACATTTTTTTGAAGAAATTCACCGCTGACGGCATCGTAAAGGTCCCTCGCTTCCGGCCCGACTTCGATCTCCACCTCCTTCGCGGAAGCGTGGGGGTTGTAATAGAGGTAGGTGGGATACGCCTCGGCATGGAAGTAATCCGTTTTCAGCAGATCCAATTGCAGAATCTGTTCGACGTTTGTCTCGCGGATGATGCCGCCCAGTATTCCGACGTGAGAACTACCATACAGGCCCAAGTCGGTGACCGCCGCAGCGGGGCGATAGAGCACGATGGGAACAGTGGCTTCATTGATCAGGTCGATGAATGTGACCACCAGGTCGCCTTGAGCAAATGGGCCGATACGGGATCGATACGAAATCGAAATGGCGTCGACCGACAGCTTGTCCTGGCCGCTCCAACTGGCGGAGCAATCGCTGCTCTCGGCCTTCACATAGAGCGTGTTGCGAAATGCGGCGGGGATGGCGATCACTTGAGCGCTCTCCTTGCCAGCCACCGAAAAAGCTGAAGTATACGGACCCTCGGGAGAACTGGAAAAAGAGAAACGGAAGCTATTGCCGACATGTCCGCCATCGATTCGTTCGGCCGACACGACAAGCCAGCGTTCAGATTCTTCCGGAAGCCCAAACTCCCAAATGTGCGTGAAAGGATCGCCGTTGCCGCAGGCCTCTTCGAAGATTTGCAAATCTGGTGGCAATTCTCGCCGAAAATGGGTCGATGTGAAATCGCCATCAATGACTCTTCCTCCCAGGGTCCCATAGTCGGACCGGGCGGTCTCCGCGCCGCGCTTCCATTTGCGAATCCCCTCGTAAGCAATGACGGACTGAGTGTCATGCGTTTTCGACCAGTCGGAACTCGACTGATTCGCGGCGTCGTGAGCGTTGGGGTAAAACATTCGCGCTGCGTTCGCCAGGTTCAGCACCCACTTGCCAATGTCATGTGCGTACCGGGCATCATACCGGGCCAGCGGAACGAGCGCGCCGGCCCATTGAAAAGTGTTCATGGCAAATGCATAACCTTCGCCATCCGTCGCGCTGCCAACGAGGCCATGCGCATCTTGGCCGTGCCAGCGATCGGAGATCACCCCCCAACCCGGACGGGCCTGCGGTCGACCGCGCGGTTCAAAGCAAGCGTTGACCAACTTTGCGACGTCGTAATCGCGATCCAGTTCGGCATTCATGCGGGCGGCGACCAGCGCACCATAGGGCAGCAATACCTCATAAAGGGGACTGCGCTCCTCCGGTCTTTCCTCCAGTGAACGGATGGCCCAATCCGCGGCGGTCAAAAAACGCGGGTCTTTAAACCTGACCCAGGCCATGTATTCCAACCAAGCGATCCCAGCAGCGGCCTCCACCTCGATGCGTCCACTGTCCACCGGCTGCATGGTCTTAAGATTCACCCCGGTGTGATCGAAGTTGGGCAGCGTGAAAGGATCGGTTTTTCCGCCCAAGGCCACGCAAGCTTCGTGCCATGTCCTTGCCACCGCGAGCGCCTGCTGGTCGCGCGCGGGATCGTCGGGATACAGGTCGTTGAGTTGGTAAAAGAGGACATTAGGAAAAACGTCGTACCAAAACGACTCACCCGTGCCGCCGTTCAGGCGGTTCACGTAAACCCCGTCCTCGGCGCTGAAGAAGTTCGTGCCCAAGCTCACCCAGTCTTGACCGCGATGATTGCGCATGTCCATTCCGACCAGCGAGCCGCTAACGATCGCACCCAAAAAGTTGATCGCTTCGGGATCGCGCGGGCCGCCGACGAAAGCCGGCATCGATACCATTTTCCGGTCATCGTCCAACCAACGCACGAGCGGCATGTGATCTCCACGCTGTTCGAAATCGAACAACAGGTCGATGTAGTCGCGCGTCACTTGGGACCAATCGCGCATTGCATACGGCCGGGGAAGATTGGGCATGTGCTCGACGCGAGAGATCGTGGCTGGCGAGGTCACCTCAACCGCGACAACGCGCTTGACGCCGCCAATGGTCAACAAGCAAGCAACGACTGCCAGGATTCGTAGACTGAGGAAAAGAGTTTTCATATCAGGTCAATTCTCCAGCCCATGGGCCAATCGGTCGGCCTGCTCGGCGAGCATCACGCTGTCGCGGCCGTTTTGTTCGGTCAGCCGGCGCGGGTGGCCGCGGTCGCGTATCCAAGCCGCTTGGTCCTCAAACAGCGCTCGCAGCAGGTCGCCATAACGGTGGAGTTTAATGTGCTCGTCGCCGCCGGATAATTCCACTAGTTGATACACGTCTAATTCTTTGAACCGTCCTCGACACTGCCGCTGTTGACCTCCGTAGGTTTGCGCTGCTCGAAGCCGGCCGTTGGGAAACAATTCGCAGAGCCGCTTCGTCTGCTCCTCACTCACGGCTGCGTGGATGCGAAAACGCGTGGGAATCCACTCGTGGAGAGTCACGTCGCCCTGCTCGAACACCAATCGCAACTCTTGCCGATCGAGCCGCCCCGGCTGATGAAAACCGTGGTAGAAATTCACAAGCGCTCCGCCGGCGTAACGCACGGTGGCGTGGACTTGATCTTCGACCCCAGAGCCTGGTCGCGTTACCGCTTGCGCGGCGATGACCTCACCCTCCCCAAGCCAGCCCGCGAACAAATCGAAGAAGTGCACGCCGTGCTCGATAAAGATTCCGCCGCTCTTCGTGCGATCCCAGAACCAGTGATCCGGCCCCAGACCTTCGTCGGTCGCGTAGTTCTCGAAGTACCCGTGAAGAAAATCGCCGAGCACCCCTTCGTTGACCAGGGCCTGCACGGCATCGAACAGCGGGTTGTATCGCTGCAGGAGATTGGCCACGAGCAGTCGGTCTTGCTCGCGCGCCGCGGCCACAAGCTCATCCGCTTGGGCGACGCTCATCGCTAGGGGCTTCTCGCAAATGACGTGCTTACCGGCCTGAATTGCTTGTAGTCCCTGTTCGTAGTGCAGAAAAGGCGGAGTAGCGATGTAGACCAAGTCGATGTCGGGCCGGGCCAAAAGGGCGTCGACTTCCTGGACGTCCTCGACGCCAAAACGCTTGCCCGCGGCAATCGACGCCTCGCGGTGAGTTCCCGCCATCCCGACGAGTTTTACGCCAGGAACCTGAACAAACTGCTGGAGCGCAAACAGCCCGAAACCCCCGCAGCCGATCACTCCCATGCGCAGTTCTGATTCCGACATCTTGTTAATCTCTTTCCATCAAAAATCGTATTCGCAGCCACAGGCATGGCATCGAAACGGTTAAGGCAAGTACAATCGCGTGAGGTTCCGGTACGGTAGCATCGCCGAGGGAGTTAAGCGCGTAGAAAGCACCACTGCTCGGTTGATAATTTCGTTGCCAAGCTAAAAAGTCCCTACCGTTAAAGTTTGTTCTGTATCCAAGCTGCCAAATCGCAAGATCCCTTTCGTCGACATCACCATCGCCGTTGAAATCGCTCTCGGCCATGCGGAAGGTGCTTTCGGGTAGCAGCGACGCCGAAATGTCATCGATGTACATCGTTCCCATCGCGTTTGCAAGACCTCCCGTGACAAACGTGAGATCGAACGACTGAATGTTGTTCGGGATGTCAATCGCCATTTCAAAGAGCTCGAAACCATTTGACGAACCACTGACGGTGAAGTCGTACGTGAGCGTGGGGTTTATCAAGTCGTGACTCGAAACGGCATTCGGCGACAGACGCAAGCGTGCGTGGAACTCGTCGGTGGTGTCGTAATCCCAGAACCACCGGAGCTGGAGTGTCCGCTCGGTGTCCGCTGGAACGGCGGTGGCATGGGATCGCCATTCCTCTGACCGCAAAACGTAGTCATCCGCCAACTTCAAGGAATGCGTGGGGCTAACGGCCGTTTCGGTCGACCACTCGGCGTTCTGACTGTAGTGCCAATACCCGGGTCGGCTCGAGTTACCAACGTCAGCAGTGTCGACGTCGGCATTTCGCACCAGATTGCCGGGTAGCAGCGCGGCGTTGTAGTCAACGACCACGCCATCCACCAACATGCGCCGACCGTCGAAGGTTTGCCGGCCGCCGGCAGGAATTTTCACGAGCATCACCGCGTCGTTGGACGGAACGTCGAAATTGGTATTGCCCGACACTCCACGGGTGAGGAATCGATTTGAGGCGGCGTCGTAGAGATCGAACAGTTGTTCGCCGCCCAGGTCGATCGCCACCGACTTCGCCGTGGCGTAGGGGTTGTAATAGAGAAACGTGTCGTGCGCGGCACCCC
>JBGTMM010000224.1:0-8531 GCA_041743635.1 Bythopirellula sp. | reverse complement strand
TTTAGCGACGCCGCTTGCGGCGGGTTCATAGCGCGGAGCGAGCTCCGCGGCTAAATAATTATCGGCGTTGCTACTTGCTCGACTGTTGACGTCCGCGGTTAGCCGTCTGCTTCTTGGCATTGGCATTTTCGCGGGCCTTGGCATTGCGGATCTCGCGTTCCACTTTCCGCTCGACAATCTGCTCCACGCGGGCCGAGTTCACCAGATAAAACGCGGGGTCGTCGATCACAAACGGCGTCGACCATGACTTGCCGTCATTGCGATTGCACACGTCGAAGAAGAACGTCCGTAGGCGTTGGGCACTGAAGCCGTAGGGAAATTGCGAGGTGATGTAATCGGCCGCGGTCAGGTCTTCGACGCCCGGCTTGGCATAGTAATGCACCATGCCTTCAGGCGTGACGGAAAGGCCCATCGTCCACCAACCAAACTGCTCGACGGGAATTACCTTCGAGCGGATATCTCGACAGCGATTGGCGCCGCGATAGGTGAGGAACGCCGAATCTTCGTTGGCCCCCTTGTGTCCCTTGCTGCGGAAGTGAATCCACAAACCGGGCCAATAAGGTTCGTTTTCGGTCACGGTGCGAGAGCCTCCGAAGAATCCACTCTTCGATTGCGAAGTCGTGGTGAGGGTTGAAGTGCTGATGCGGAAACCGAAGTGGGGTCCGGAGCGGTTTTCCCACTCGTCGGCGGGTGGTAAGAAGACACGGACCACCGCGCTCGGCATTTCTCCGACCGGAATCGTGCCGACTCGCGCCAAGCTGTTAGCCACGATGTCGTCTTGCTGGGTGTCGTTCGAGATGTATCCCGGAATGCCCGAGTTTAAGGTGCGAACCAACAATGCATGATTGCTGCCTGCCAAACCACCCGCGGGGGTCGGCACGATTTGCATGTGATCGGGTTGGCCACGTTCGGGGCCTTCGACCCACCGGCCATTTGTCGAAATGCCCGTCGGTGAGCGCAGGCGTTCATCCTGTTCGCGCGAGCTTTTGGGGAACTTGTGGATAAAGTTCCACGAGGTGTCCTCAAAATCGTCACCCACGTATTCAATTTTCGTCCCCGTGCCGGGCACAAGAGGACGCGCGGCGGAAGCCGTGTTGACGAGGATCAGTGCAGAAACTGCTGCGGAAAGGCAGCGACCAAAAGAGGTTTTCATGGTTCATCCCGGCGAGGGTGCGAAGGGTCTGGGGCAGAAAGCTCGGGGAGCTTCATGGAAAGATATCGGAATCATGCCGCCATAGATTCGGTTCAAACGGAACGGCAGAAACAGATTGCCCAGATCGCCCGGTTTGCGGATGCGGTGCTAGCTCAGATTCCGGCAAACCGCTAGTAGACGCACGCACTTCTACTATCTCATTGAGCTTCCATAACTTCCGCTCTAACCCGCTCGCCAATTTTGGCCTCCGTCGTTGCAAGATCATATCGAGTTTGCAGATTTAACCAGAATTGAGCCGAGTTGCCAAAGTATCGCGCCAAGCGGAGCGCCGTCTCCGGCGTGATGGAACGCTTGCCATTAACGAGCGAAGTAATACGCCCGGAAGGAACTCGCAAAGCCAAGGCCAACCGATTGGCCGAGAGTTGTCGAGCGTCCATTTCACGTTTGAGAATTCTGCCAGGATGTATAGGCTGCATGCTCATTTGATTCTATTCCCATTATTTGCACTACTATTGTACCCGTTCAGCAGGCGAGACCTAAACTTAAATCCCGAACTGCCGCAGCACGATATCAGCCACGTCGGTGTCAGCCAGCGGCTGCTCGACGAAAACACCGCGCTCCGAGCAGAGCAACACGCCCCGTTGATTGGGTTGCCGTGCGGGGGCGCCGTGAGAACCGCGAACCAAACTTGCATCGAGTGGAATCCCCTTGGTGACCGGATCCCAGAACATTTCCACGGGGTCGTAACCCGGCTTGCGGTGGATATCGACCTTGCAAGCAAATTCCGGCGCGATCGCGTCATCGAACCACCAGTAGTACGCTTGCCAGCTATTGGGGGTGGAAATCAATACAAGATCGCCAGCGAGCGGGTGCTTGAGTTCGTACTTGTCAAGTTCCGCATGCGGTACTATCTCGGCGATGCCGGGTCGATTGGTGAACAATTCGCTGACCTGCTCGATGACCGCCGGATCATGATCGCGGATAAAGAGGTGAGAAAATTGGTGATCGACGAGTGCCCAGGCCTTGCTGGTTAACAAGTCTAAATGCTCACGGCCGTTTTCGAGTTTTACTGTTAACAAGCCAGCCTCGCGGAGCAATCGATTGGGATAACACACGTGATCGACTGGCGTGATGACGTATTCACTCGCCACGAGCCACAGCAGCTTAGCACCTTGGTAGGCTCGCGTAAAATCATCGACCAAGCGGCTGATTTGTTCGTCAAGTTCCGCCACCGCGTGCAATGCCGCAGGACTGTCGGGGCCTTCTTTTTGAGCGGCATAGTCGAGGTGCGAGAGATAGACGTAAAACAAGTTGGGACGAAACCTTTCGGCGGCGACGATAGCGGACGTAACGATCCACTCGGTCGACTTGATGTTGGCAAACGGCCCCCAAAAATGCTGTAGCGGAAAATGGCCGAGCGTTTCCAACAATCCCGCGTAGAGACCATCAGGCTTAGAGTAGCACCACAGCGATTCCGTGCCATCGGGATTGTGCTTGGGTGCCGGCCAGCAAATCACATCGGCCCCAGCCTCGGTACTGTGCAGCGGAAACCACGCCGCCGCAGTGAGATTCGGATTGTGCTTGTGCATCAAATCCCAGAGTTGTGGCCGCTCGATGCAACTGTTGGGCGAGGTCCACATCTCGACGAGCTTGGTATCACGAAAGTAAAAACCATTGGCCACCACACCATGCTCACTGGGTGGCAAACCGGTGGTCATGTTGGCCTGCACGGTGCAAGTGACGCCGGGAAAGCTGGGCACCAGCTCCGCGCAATCGCCGTCACCGACGAGCGCCGAGAGCCGTGGCATCAACGCAAGGTCTTGCTTGCGCAAGCCAGGGACGGAGAGGAGGATGAGGTATTCAGACATTGTTAACGAGCGGAACTAACCTAGTCCGAACAACTTCCGCAAACGATCTTCCAGTTCCGTTTGCATCTGAGCAGACAATTGTCCTAACTCACGCAGAATGAGCGAGGTCGTGGCGGTTATCAATCGGTGCAACCGAAGTGTGGACGAAGTGCGTAAGTCAGTCGAGGGAAAATCGGGGTCGCTGGCATCCATCACCAGATCCGTTGCTAACGGGTTTTCTAGGACTCGACTGGTGACGAAGGCGAGAACGACATGCCGATGAGGGCCGATGGGGTCGGTCAGACAAACCGCAGGGCGGACTTTAGCACCGGAAAGGTCGTCAAACGGAAAAGGAATCAGCACGACCTTATGTTTCGTCATGGAACGGCTTCCCATCCGCTGGCGAGTAGATATCTTCTTCAACCGCCGCGAGGTCCGCAAACGCCGGATTGCCGGCGGCCGAATGGAGCCATTCCGTTTCGTTCCACTCCTCGCAGAGCGGATACAAAACAATGACGCGCACCCGTTGTGGACCAATAGGCAGCGATTCGTCCAGGTGAAGCTGGTGGTGGTCGTCGATTGTGCCTGTCAGTTCGAATGCGGTGAGCGGTGTTTCCATTAGAAACTATCTCTTTTTTGACTGCGGGTATGTTTCCAATCTTAGCATAATCTTGCGCAGCACTAATGGCAATGCAGTCGATTAAGATCGTGCTATTATGAAGGTCCCAAAACCAATCTGCAGCTGAGCATTAGGAGGATGGGCCCAACAGGGCATCCAAAAACTCAAACGCTTGCGTCGCTGCCGTTGGGCCAACATGGCTATGGCGGCTCAGCTCCACATTGAGTGGACCACCATAACCCACGTCGCGTAACGCTGCGATCACGGGCGGGAAGTCAATTTCTCCCTCGCCGAACATCAAGTGTTTGTGGACACCCGCACGCATATCTTCGATGTGGACGTTCACCAGCCTTTCTCGCCACTGGCGAATCACGTCGGCAATTGGCGTTTCTCCCAGGCAGTGAAGATGGCCGACGTCGAGCGTAAGTTTCAAGAGCGGCGAATCGACGAGTGTCAGTAACTCGGAGAAGCTTGCCATCGTGTCGATCAGCATCCCTGGTTCTGGCTCGAAGGCGATTGTCACTCCTTCAAGAGCGGCATGTTCCAACACGACGTGCAGACCTTCCGCCAGCCGCTCGATCGCATCGTCAACATCCATGCCGGCGGGTGACCGACCGGACCATAGAGAGACGCAATCACTCTCGAGCGAGAAAGCGATGTCGATGGCATGACGCAGGAAGTCTATTCTTCGCGAACGGTCTAAAGCGTTTTCGGCCAGGAGCGTGGGTTCGTGTTTGTGCTGGGGATCGAGTAAATAGCGAGCGCCGGTTTCGATGACCGAGGTCATGCCGTGGTTATTGAGCAGCGTTTGTGCCTCGTGGACTTCTAACTCAAAGTGCTTGCCGTAGGGATTCAAGACGGCATGGTCGATAGTGATCGCAATGCTCCGATAGCCGATCTCCGCCAAGAGTTTAATCGCAGCAGGGAGGCTGTGGTGAGCGAGTCCATTGGTGTTGTAGCCGATGCGCATCCGGGCATTATCCGTTCTATCACGGGTTTGCTCAAGTCATCGGCAATTTTCGCGCGAGAAGTCGCGTCGGTATAAGCAAACTGAGAACTGCCAAACCGGAAAGCCAGCCCGCGGCCAGTGCGCTCACGGTGGCGTCGAAGACAATAAACAACTGTATGAGCCTAGTGACGTTTGCTCGCAGGAAGCTACTCTCCGTTTCACGACGCGCGAGAATTGTGATCCCCATCGTGTATACCCCAATGAGGGCTGCATACACCCACGCGGCGGGAGCCTCAGTTGATATCACCAAATTAGCACCGACGCTCGCCCCCAGAAGTACATTCATAAATCGACAACCTCCCATGGCCAAGGGTCCAAAGTGAGCTGACTTGACACCGATGTTATAACCGACAATCGTCGCGGCTAAGGTTATTGAAATCTGAGCTGTTAGCCATTGATTCCTGAGCCAACTTACAACACACGCGGTGAAAACTCCTCCGACCAGCAGAGCGATGCCGACGCGGAGCGCGTTTTGTTTTGAGACTCTGCCCGAAGGAATGGGCCGCTCGGGTCGTTCTTTGGCATCGAGTTCCGCATCGCAAGCATCGTTAAGGACCATACCCGCTTCGTAGAGCAATATTGAAGTGAGCACCAAGAGCATGAGCGGTAGAATGGGTTGCCAATCGCGATGAACCAGCAGAAATCCGGCGATCACGTTCGACATGGCGGTGAACACGTTGGCTACGCGCAACAGTTGCCACCACGCTAGCCAATCAATCCGCTCAACAGATTTCACACAGACTCCGCAATGCCAAGAAAGTTAAGCGTATTGGATAAGAAAGCGTGCGCTTCTTGAGCCGCCTCGTCCGGCGCATGAATATACGGATAGAGCTCCACCGTGAGCCAGCCTTGGTAGCCGGTGTCCGCAATCGCACGGAGCGTCGCCGGGAAGTCGATGGCTCCGTGGCCCGGAATGAGATGTTTGTGCACCCGCGTAGCGGCAATGTCCTCCAAGTGATAGTGGATGGTGTGGGACGCCATGCTAGGAATCCAATCCTGCGGGTCTTCACCGACGCAGTAAGCATGGCCCACATCGAAATTCAAACCCACCAGCGGTGAATCCACGCGGGCGGCAAATTCCAGGTATTCATCCAAGCGCTCGATATAGAGTTCCGGCTCGGGCTCAATCAGCAGCTTCACGCCCAGCCTTTCCGCAACTTCGACGCATGGCATCAGCTCTTCATAAAAAATGTTCCCCGCCTGCTCGCGGGTTTGGTCCGGCGCGAGTTGCCCGCCGGGCTCGGTCGTGATATGTGGGGCACTGAGGTCCGCGGCCAATTGCAAAGCGCGTTTGGTGTGCTCGCGGCGAATCGCGCGATAATGCGGATCGGGATCGGTCCAGCCGGGATGCCAATAGGGCTGACGCGGATCGCCCACGGCGTTCATCATAAAGGCGTTGATGTTCGAGATCGTGAGGTGATGCTCGTCAAGGCAACGGCGAATCGCCTCACGACGCTCGGGCAAAAGGCCCGCCGGCCAGGCGTGCGGCACGTCAGCCAAGAGTTCGATGCCGCGATAGCCGATCCCCGCGACGCGGCGAATCGTTTCCTCGATGGAAAACTGCAAATAGGCGTTGGAGCTAAAGGCGAGTTTCACAGTTCGTTTCCGGCTGCGTGAAGCGGCAAACCGATCATTCTATTGAGTACTGCGCAGCGCATGAACCCCAAAGCAGCTCTCGGCTGTCGACTGTCTGCTATGGGCCAGACCAGTTTTTTCTGGCTGATAGCCGATAGCCAAAAGCTGATAGCCCCTGGTTGCACAGGCTCTTTTGCGGCGTAGTAGTCAATAATTGCTCGGGTCAACGGTTGTTACCCCCGCGTATTCTCGCTCGGCCAAGATGGCGATCTCGCGTTTTTCTTGCCGTGTGAGCAGTAGCGTCGCCGAAGCAGTTCCTGAGAGTTTGCATTTCTTGCGGAGCTCTTCGGGACTGAGGGCCACGCCGCGGGTTTTGATTTCTAGCTCACCGATGCCCAAGCTGCGTAGGTGCTTGGTTATTGCGGGGATTCGTAGCGGCAAGACTTCCTGAACGCGAAAACAAGAGAGCAGCGGATGTTCAGTCGGTGCGTTGGCAGTGAGATAAGATTCGCCTGGCGTGAGCGCCGCACAATTGAGTGACTGTGCCAGCGCACCGGTGAGCTTGGCGGCGCGGATGGAGGGGTCGGTGTCGAACACGTAGTCGCCGACAGTGTCCGTCACATCGGCAAGACTCTTGGGATCGCCGACGAAGGAGTGATACGAGTTCGCAGTGACCATTGTGGCGCGGTGTAGTCCCGGTGATTGGGCCAATTCACCGAACCACGCTACCAACTGCCGGCACTGGCGGTTGCGACTGATCCATTCATACTCAGCCGGGACTTGTGGTGCAGGCGTCTCGCCTGCCTGTCGCAGCCGGGAAGGCCGCACCACAACAGCTGCAGCCGGGACGGCCGCCCCACAAGCCAACTCTGCTTGCGATTGCCATGCGGCACTGGGTTTTGCCGCGGGGGCCAGCTTGATGGCACCATTGGGTGCCGCAGCAAGCCAAGCGAGAATCGTTTCCTCATTCGGCGAAGACAATTGAATTTGCGTCGAACGCCGGCCAGCGCTGCGGCGGTCGGGATCAAGGTGCCACTGCTCGTGGGCAGCTGGTGGATGATCCTCAACGGCACCGACAAAAACTTGGCCTTTTGCGTCGTAATTCCAGGCACGCAAATTCGCCGCGGCGAAGAGGGCCATTTCCGGTGCTCGATCCCAACCGATTGTTGGTGAACGCTCGGCAAGCGCGATCGTATCGCCGCCAATGCCGCAGCAGTAATCGGTAATCGGTCCGTCGTCGTGAAACCGACGTGCTTTGTAGGCGGCAATCCAGCGGTCCGTGGCCTGCTGCAAAGCCAAATCGGTGAAGAACATGCGGCTTGCCTGATCGCCGAATTTTTCCACGGCTTACTGCCGCAACTCGCTTTGCTGCACAATCAAACGAGCGCGCTCGGGAGAGATCAATTTGCGCAGGCGTTCCTGGAGTCGATGCGATTGTTCGCCCGATTGAGCGCATTCGACCAGCCATCGGCTGGCCTCTTCGCTCACGAGCCACTGATAATCGGCAATATCGGTCAAGTTTTCCTCTTCATCAATTGCAATGCGCTTTAGTTCCATGGGCAGGCCATTGGCACGGCTCGCAACGACTCCGCCGGTCCTAGCTAAAGTGGGGGCCGCGAGCATCAAGCAAACTTAAGGGCCCGCGACGTGGCTAGGGGAGCAGTTCGTCTGACCGGTCGATAAATACCATGGGAACGGATTCCTGAAATCAGCTTGAGCAACAAGCCCCATGATTTTAGCGAATCCCTCTCCTTGCCCCCACCCGCGGTGATCCGCGTGGCGGCACAATCGCAGGTAAGTCGCAAGATGTTCTCTCGCATCCTGGGAATCCCGGTCCTGTTGGGCGCGGCGGTTGCCGTTCCTTATTTCGCCACGAATGGGCCGGAGGGCTTGAAGCAGTGGTGGAGCTCCATGGGTGTTGACAACTCGGAAGCAACTCCCGATTGGCCGGAGCTTTCCGCGCTCGATCGTTGGGACACTGCTCCGCGCGGGCCGGGTCACGAGATTTATCCAGTCAGCACTCCGCTCGAAGGCAATCCCAGCTTGAGCCTGGAGGAAGTTTTTCGCTTCGATGTAAGCAAAGAATGGGTCTACGAACGCTGGGCACGGAAGTCGACCGCTCTGGCGGAGTTGGGCCTCTACGGCGTGCGTATCCCTTTGGTGACCGGCACAGAGATTCACGATCTGGCCGGTTCGCTGACTTATTTCTTCGATCAGTATGGAAAAGTGCAGCGGATTTCGTTCAAAGGCAACACGGGCGACACGACGAAAGTCGTCGCGTTAGCGCAAGCCAATGGCTTGCAGCCGCAGGAGTCCGCCGTCGTGGGT
>JBGTMM010000223.1:0-3747 GCA_041743635.1 Bythopirellula sp. | reverse complement strand
GTTGGGCACAATATTCGGAAATCTCATTAAAGCCGCCGTGTCGCGGCAGCGGGAATATCTGGCCGATGCCTCCGCGGTGCAATTCACGCGAAACCCCGAAGGGATTGCCGGCGCGCTCAAGCGGATCGGCGGGGCCGTGTTTGGCTCGAAACTCAATCATGCCAACGCAGCGGAGTTGAGTCACATGTATTTTGGCGCGGGGGTCTGGGAAGGCTTTACAGGGTTGATGGCGACCCACCCCCCTTTGGAAAAGCGGATTCGGCTGCTCGATCAGCATTGGGATGGCAAGTATCCACCGGCACCAAAAACCTCACCGGCGCTCACGGAGAGCGATCAGGCCGCTGGTTTTGTAGGGAGCGTTAAAGCCGCTGACGAAGTGCCGGTCGAAGTCGTGCGACACTCGGCCGACCAAGTGGGTCACCCCACGGAACAGCACCGATCCTACGCCGCCAAGCTCATCGAAAGTATTCCGCACGAAATCCTCGACGCCGTGCGCGAGCCGTATGGCGCACGAGCGGTGATGTTTGGGCTGCTGTTGGATCAAAAAGCGGAAATTCGCGCATCGCAATTTGAATCGCTCAGAACAACAATTTCACCTGACGTCGTGGCGTTGACGTACAAGCTGGCCCGCATGATCGACACTGTCGATCCCCGGGCCTCCTTGCCCCTAGTGGATTTAGCACTGCCCGCCCTGCGGACCATGACCAAACTGCAATACAAGGAATTCAGCAACGCGTTCAAGAAACTGGTGGAAGCGGATCGCCAGATCGCTCTCTTTGAATGGTCACTGCACCGCGTTTTGCTGCGGCACTTGCGGCCACAGTTTGAACGGACCAAGCCACCGCGAATTCAATATTACAACTTGGCACGGTTGGGCAATGAGATCGGAGTGCTTTTTTCGACGCTAGCGAATCTCGACAACAGCGGTTCGCGAGTCGTACACGCCCATCGCCATGCGGCGTCGATGCTGCCCGAGGTGCAGATTCCGTTACTTCCTCCGACGGAATGTAAACTCTCTGAACTGCAAAAGGCCTTGGCGACACTGAGCACCGTGGCGGCCAAACAGAGGCAGCGTGTCATCGAAGCCGCGGCCGATTTGATTTGTTACGACCACGACGTGTCAATCAAAGAAGCGGAATTGTTCCGCGGAATTTGCGATATGCTTGAATGCCCCATGCCACCGCTGTTGCCGGGGCAACCATTCAGCGCGACAAGTCGCGTCGCTAACGATGAATGATCGTCTATGCAATTTGATGCGACGCAGTGAATTGCTCCGCAAGTTGCGTGAGTTTTTCCATGAGCGCGGTTTCATTGAGGTGGAAACCCCTTTAGTCTCTCCCGAGGTGATTCCCGAATTGCACATTGAACCACCTCGCGTCGAGAGCCGCGGCACAACGTGTCGCACTGTGCAGTGGCTGCAAGCATCGCCCGAACTGCATATGAAGCGGCTACTGGCTGAGGGAATGACGGCGATCTTTCAAGTGACGCGGTCGTTTCGCGCGGGGGAACGGGGCAGGTTGCACAATCCGGAATTCACCATCGTTGAGTGGTACCGCGTGGGCGATTGTCTACAGTCAGGGATGGCATTGCTCGACGAATTGTGTCAGACGCTGCTCGACACACCGCCAGCCATTCGCACGAGTTATGCCGAAGCTTTTCAGAAGCATCTCGACCTCTGCCCACACACAGCCAGTTGCCAAGAACTGGCTGCCTGTGCCGAGCGGCACGGAGTGGCTGCAGAAGGAATCAACAGTGCGGATCGTGATGAATGGTTAAATCTGCTGTTAGCTGCACGCATCGAACCGCGGCTTGGACTGACTGCGCCAGAATTGCTGTACTATTACCCGGCGAGCCAAGCGGCGTTAGCGAAAACTGCAATCCGCGAAAATGGCGTCGAAGTGGCCGAGCGGTTTGAACTTTATTGGCAGGGCGTGGAACTAGCGAACGGATATCACGAACTCACCAACGCCGGGGAACTGCGCGCGCGTCTCACTGCGGTCAACCAAGACCGCGTGGCTGACGGCCGCCCTGCCCTGCCGCTGCCGGAATCGCTGCTGTCGGCCATGGAGCAAGGAATGCCCGACTCCGCAGGGTGTGCGCTGGGATTTGATCGGTTGGTGATGCTGGCGGTGGGTGCGGATTCGATTGGCGATGTGATGGCGTTTACGACCGAAAAATCCTGATTTCCGAGTTTGCTCGATCAATTATCGCTTCTGTTGAAAGTTGGCCAGCGTGGTAGAATAGTGTTGGAGGAATCGCGATGCTTATAGATACCGGACCGACCTTCCGTGAAATTGTCATGAACGATCCGTTGCCGAAAGGCACCATCCAGCAGGCGGTTTTCGATTATCTGCGCGATCGCGATGATGCGGCGATTTTCGGTGCAATGGCGGTCAATGCTTATGTCGATGAGCGCCGCATGACGGAAGATGTTAACATTATCTCGACACGGGCGTCTGACTTCGCGGAAGAATTGAAGCAATATCTCAATGATCGTTTTCACATCGCTGTGCGAATTCGAGAGATCCGCGACGGGACTGGGTTTCGTCTTTATCAGGTTGCCACTCCCAAAAATCGCCATCTCGTGGACGTTCGGCCCCTCAGCAGCTTGCCGCCCACGCAGCGCATCGATGGAGTGTTGGTCGTGACGCCCGCAGAATTGATTGTCGGTAAGGTGATCTCCTGTGTGCGACGAAAGGGAAAGCCAAAATCATTTACCGATCGACGCGACTTGGCGCATCTGTTGCTCAAATATCCTGAGTTGAAGTCCCTACTGGGTTTGGTCGAGCAGCGATTGGTGGAATCTGACGTTGAGGAAGAGATCCTCGACTTTTGGAAAACATTGGTTGCTGAGGAGATTCTGCCCGAGGAAGAAGATGAAGAGTTCACCTAATGCCAATTCAGCTTTTAGTGCCAACCCCAAGCAATTGAGCGTTGATTTTGGCAATCGTATTGGCCGCATCTGATTCGACACGCACGACTCGCAAGCCAAGTCCAGCACCTTCAACCTGAAGGATAGCTGAGTCTACGGCATCCTGCAATGTTACCGCGGCCCGATCAGCTTCCAAGTAGGCCACGTTATTTCGCATGTTGAACTCGATGTCTCCACCAGTGGCAGAAAATAAGGCGTCTGCCAAATCGGGAGTGATCTCCGCCACTCCCGCCAAAATGAGTGCAAATTGATAGTTATTCATCACTACTGACCATTTCATTCTTCATGCGGGCAATGATCGACAAATCGCCGGAGAGCGTTGGCATGATTTTGCGGACTCCGTGGCGTGGACCAAACAGACTTTTGACATCCGCCTCTCCCATAAGGGCAGCGTATGATTCCCCAGCAATGACCGTGTTGGGAAACAGTGACTGTCCACTGCTTCACTTCGACATACCTAAGGATCGTCTCAATCTCTTTGCTCGGATGTCTGCTGCGTGACATGCCCAGTTTCCATATTATCCAGAAGCTTGATATTAGGCAATTCTGACTTGGTTTGCTAGAGTTTCGAGCATTCAGCGTGGCGGTAGCAGTGCACGAGATGATCGTTCACCAACCCCGCCGCTTGCATATGGGCGTAGACAATTGTGCTGCCCACAAACTTAAAACCGCGCTGTTTGAGATCTTTGCTGAGCACATCGGATTCCTTGCTCGTGGCTGGGAGTTGGTCCATCCGTTTCCAGCGATTCACTTTGGGTTTGCCGTTCACAAAACCCCAGATGTATTTGGTGAACGAACCAAATTCGTCCTGCACT